>JAVEWL010000039.1:0-16579 GCA_034004565.1 FCB group bacterium
CTCCCTGCGGTCGGCCCTTTTGTTTTTAAGACCGACCTGGAGGTCAGCGTTACATTTAAGACCGGCCTTTAGTTTATTGGCCAAGTTTCGGGGGAAAGTGGTATCTTTCCTGGTAGGCAACTGCGGGGGATTTCATGGGCATTACGAGCGAGGTATCGGGTTTCATCGGGCGCTGGCAAAGCGCCGGCGCGGCGGAACGCGCCAATTACCAGATGTTCCTCAGCGAACTCTGCGACCTGCTGGGCGTCTTGCGCCCCGACCCGGCGGCCAACGACTTCTCCCTAAACGCCTACGTCTTCGAACGCGCGGTCACGTTTCACAACGGCGACGGCACGACCTCCGCGGGCCGCATCGACCTCTACAAGCGCGGCTGCTTCGTCCTCGAAGCCAAGGGCGTCCTCAAGAAGGACAACGACGCCTGGGGCAACGCCATGCTCCGCGCCAAGGGCCAGGCCGAGGGCTACATCCGCGCGCTGCCGGCCGACGAGGGCCGTCCGCCGCTCCTGCTCGTGGTCGATGTGGGCCATTCCATCGAGCTCTACTCCGAATTCACGCGCACCGGCGGCATGTACGTGCCCTTCCCGGACCCGCGCAGCCATCGCGTGTTCCTCGCCGACCTCGCGAAGCCCGAAGTCCTCGACACGCTCCGGGCCGTCTGGACCGATCCGCTGTCGCTGGACCCCGCGCGACGGTCCGCGCGCGTCACCCGCGAGATCGCCGGACGCCTCGCCGAGCTGGCGAAGTCCCTCGAAGCCACCGGCAACGACCCGCAGGCCGTCGCGCAGTTCCTCATGCGCTGCCTGTTCACGATGTTCGCGGAAGACGTGGGCCTGCTGGGCAAGGGCGGCTTCCTGGGCCTGCTCGACAGCCTGCGCGGCAGTGCGGACCACTTTGTGCCGCTCGTCGAAGAGCTGTGGGGCAAGATGAAGAAGGGCGGCTACTCGACGGCCCTGCGCGAACAGGTCCTGCGCTTCAACGGCGGCCTCTTCGAAGACGCGCACGCGCTGCCCATCGGCTCGGCGCAACTCGAGCTGCTCATCGACGCCGCCAAGGCCGACTGGCGCGACGTCGAGCCCGCCATCTTCGGCACGCTCCTCGAACGCGCCCTCGACCCCGTCGACCGCCACAAGCTCGGCGCGCACTACACGCCCCGCGCCTACGTCGAACGCCTCGTCATCCCCACGGTCGTCGAACCCCTGCGCGAGGAATGGGCCGCCGCCCAGACCGCCGCCTACACCCTCGTCAATCAGCAGAAAATCAAAGAGGCCCGCGCCGAGGTCGAAGCCTTCCACAAACGCCTCTGCGAGGTGCGCGTGCTCGACCCCGCCTGCGGCTCCGGCAACTTCCTCTACGTCACCCTCGAACATCTGAAGCGCCTCGAAGGCGAAGTCCTGAACACCCTGCGCGACCTCGGCGAATCCACCGACTACTTCGAGTTGCAGGGCGTCAGCGTCGACCCGCACCAGCTCCTCGGCATCGAATTGAATCCCCGGGCGGCCGCCATCGCCGAACTCGTCCTCTGGATCGGCTACCTCCAATGGCATTTCCGCACCCGAGGCGAGGTCACCCCGCCCGAACCCGTCATTAAGAATTTTCATAACATCGAATGCCGCGACGCCGTCCTCGAATGGGACCGCGAAGAACCCGTCCTCGACAACGACGGCACCCCCGTCACCCGCTGGGATGGCCGTACCACCAAGAAACACCCCGTCACCGGCGAAGACGTCCCCGACGACACCGCCCGCATCCCCGTCATGCGCTACATCAACCCGCGCAAGGCGGAATGGCCCCAGGCGGATTTTGTGGTAGGCAATCCGCCGTTTATTGGGAACAAACGGATGCGATTCTGCCTCGGAGATGGATATGCGGAGGCAGTGCGGACCATTCATCCCGACCAAAGTGCTACGTGCGATTTTGTTATGTACTGGTGGACAAAAGCGGCAGAACTCACACGAGCAGGTGAAGTGAGGCGATTTGGCTTAATTACAACCAACAGCATCACGCAGTCTTCAAATCGCTCTCTTATTGGAGCTTACATTAACGGGCAACCTCCTCTGTCAGTCCTCTTCGCTATCTCAGACCATCCGTGGGTCGATTCTGCTGATGGAGCTGCGGTACGTATTGCGATGACCGTCTGCGGGAGCGGACGTGCACTTGGCGTTCTCGGGGTTATTGTGGCGGAAGAAGCAGGCCAGGAAGGTGAAGTTGAGGTAGAGTTCAATCGCAATACCGGTGCTATCAGCGAAGACCTGAGCCTTGGCGCCACGGCAGGCGCCGCTCTCTTCTTACAGGCGAACAAGAAGTTGTGTGGACAAGGGATAATTGTTCTTGGGGATGGCTTCTTATTGAATGATTCCGACGTTACTCGTATCCATCAGGATGAACCAAACAGCGCCGTGTTTGTGCGGCGTTACCTTAATGGTAGAGACCTGATGAGCACGTCAAGAGATCTTTGGATTCTAGATCTTCAATCTCTATCGGAAGCCGAATTGAAGCAGCATCCAATGTTGTATCAGCGAATCTATGACCGCGTAAGACCCCTTCGGCTGCAGATGAAGGACAGGGCGCGTCGGGAGAGATGGTGGCAGTTTGGGAGATCCAATCAGGAGATACGTGATGCGTGTGAGGGGCTCCGAAAGTACATTGTTACTTGCCAAATTGCAAAGCACAGAGTATTCGTGTTCTTGTCGCAAGATGTCCTGCCGGACCAGAGACTTGTGGCATTTGGGATGAGCGATGGCTTTCATTTGGGCATCCTCTCGAGCAAACTGCATCTAACGTGGGCTTTTCGTACCGGCTCAACGCTGGAGGATCGTCCTTGCTACAACCCATCATATTGTTTCCTAACCTTCCCCTTCCCCGCCGCTACGGAGGCGCAGCAGGCGCGGATCCGCGAGTTGGGTGAGGCGCTGGACGCGCACCGGAAACGTCAGCAGGCGCTTCATCCGGGTTTGACGATGACGGACATGTACAACGTGCTGGAAAAACTTCGTTCGGGCGAGGCGTTGTCGGCCAAGGACAAGACGATCCACGAGCAGGGCCTGGTGTCGGTGCTGAAGCAGATCCACGACGAGCTGGATGCGGCGGTGTTCGAGGCCTACGGGTGGCCTTTGACACTGTCGGACGAGGAAATCCTGGAGAAGCTGGTGGCGCTGAACGCGGCGCGGGCCGAGGAGGAGCGCCGGGGCCTGGTGCGGTGGCTGCGACCGGAGTTTCAGAATCCGCAGGGGGCCGCGCCGGTGCAGGCGGGGCTGGATGTGGGCGAGGGCGCGCTCACGGCGGTGAAGGCGAAGAAGGCCGCGCTGCCGCCCTTCCCCGCCAAGCTCGCCGAACAGGCGCAAGCCGTCCGCGCCGCCCTCTCCGCGCACGGCGCCCCCGCCGATGCCGCGACGATCGCCGCGCGCTTCAAAGGCGCCCGCGCCGCCCGCGTGGGCGAACTGCTCGAAGCCCTTGCCGGCCTCGGCCAAGCCCGCCGCCTGGAGGATGGGAGATTTTCTTAATGTAACCCCGAATTCCCATTCGGGGTATTGGTTTTTGGTTTGAGAGAAGCCCTGCTAACAAAGAGCTAAAACCCCGAATGGAATTCGGGGTTACATTAATTGCAATCCCCCTTGCTTCCTACTATGCTGCTGTATATGGATGCTGATGCCGAGAGCCGTTCGGGGATGCTGGCGTGGGACGATGTGGTCTGGCCGTCGGAGGAGTATGTTCCGTGGTCGGGGTATCGCCGGTACATGCCGCATTGGCGCTTGAAAGGCGGGCTTTATTTCGTGACGTTTCGGTTGGCCGATTCGATTCCGCGCGGCGTGGTGGAGGGCTGGATCGAGGAGCGCCGGACGTGGTTAACGGCGTGGGGCGTGATCGGGGATGTGCCGGAGGAGGAGCAGCAGCGCCGGTACCTGGCCATCCCGGAGGACGCGCGGCGGGTGTTCGAGCGCGATATGGCGCGGAAGTATTTCGTCGAGCTGGACAAGTGCCACGGTTCGTGTTTGCTTCGGCGTCAGGGTGCGGCGCGGATTGTGGCGGACGCGCTTCAATTTCACGAGGGCGCGCGTTTGCGGGGCGGAGATTTCGTCGTGATGCCAAATCATGTCCATTGGCTGCTGATGCCGCTCGGGGACCATGCGTTGGAAGACATCCTGCAATCCGTGAAGCACTGGGCCGCGATCGAAATAAACAAGCTTGTGGGCAGGAGGGGCAGGCTTTGGCAAAAGGAGAGCTACGATCACCTGGTGCGAAATCCGGAGCAGCTTGAGCGGATTTGCGGGTACATCGAGCGGAACCCGGAGAAGGCTGGGCTTAAGAGCGGGGAGGGGTTGTATTATGTAACCCCGAATTCCCATTCGGGGCATTAGAAAAGCAAAGACCCCGAATGGGAATTCGGGGTTACATTAATTCGACCTTCGCGATGAGCGCGGAAACGGCGGACAGGAGCGACTCCCGATCGAGCGGCTCTTCTCCTTCGGGAACGACTTCATAGCGGAATCGGACGGCGAAGCTGCTGAGTTCCAGGAGGTCCCAGTGCTCGTCCACGACCGCACCTTTTTGTTCCAGTTCATGCAACAGCAGGCTGAGGTCGTGCGTGTAGGGATAAGCGCAACCCAGCGCGCTTAGCCAGGCCTTCAGCGCCTTTTCCACTGCCTGTTGCGCATGAAAGCCGAAGATGCGGTCGTCAAAGCGCTCGGCATCCAGCATGTTGCCGAGCGCCTTGAGGTCGCTCTTTGCGGTGAGCAGGAGTTCGCGCGCCATTCTAGGGCTGGACATACAAACGCAGTCCTTCGCTCAGGCCGGCCGAGACCACGTGCTGGGGTTCGTTCCGCCATTGGTCGACTTCGCTGCGGGTGTAGACCAGGATGTCCTTGGAGACAGGAAACCCGGCAAGGCGTCGATAGATGCGTCCCGTCATGCCCCGCCGATGCAGGCGGGTGTCCTCGTTGTCGGCGAGAACCACCAGAAGATCCACGTCGGAATGTGGACCGGACGTTCCCTTCGCGCGTGAGCCAAACAGGATCACTTCTTCCGGATGCACCTCATCAACGATGCACGCTGTCATCGATTCAATCATGTGCTTGTCCATGGCGGCCTCCCGGATGCTCCTGTCCAACGCCACAAGCATAGCATAAGCGTGATTTTGACCTCAGACCAGGAGTCTTTTCACAGGTTAATCTCCCGCCAAACCTTTTGCATCTTTTTCGTCCAATTTTAGAACGGGTCTTGCGCCTTTCAGGCGTTTCTTTACCTCCTTGATGTGAGGGGCGGGTGGGAGGTTTTCGGGAGGTGTTCCGCCGATGCGCTGGATGGCGGCGCGAACTTCTTTGCCGACCTCGTGGTGGGCGTCGATGGCGTGCTGTTCGCCCTGGATGCCTTCGCGTTTGAGTTTGTCGCGGGTCTGAGTCATGCGGAACTGATTGGCGGCGAGTTCGGTGGTGTCCATGCGGTCCATCAGTTGCTCTTTTTCGGGAATCCGCTTTCGTTTCTTGATGGCCTCGGCGCCCAGGCCGCCGTAGAGTCCCTTGTATCCCGCATCGTGGAAGACACCAAACATGCGGCTTTGCACCCCGGCGTCGTGAGCGGCCCCGGACAGGGCTTTGAACTCATCGGAAGTCTGTTTGCGGAGTTCGAGACGTTCGAGGTCGGCGGCGTAGGCATCGGAAAGCTCTTGCCGGTGGGTCTGGATGGCGAAGTATTTCTGGGCGTTGGCGATTTGGGGTTTGCGCGGATCGCCGTTCTGGGCGATGAGGTAGCAGGCGAAACGGGACAGGTGGAAATCGGGGATCTCGCGTTCGCTTCCCGAACCCAACTGGACCAATTTGCCGGCGCCGGCAAAATGGTATGCCGGGTCGTTACCCGACTGCTGACAGGAGGTTATGGCGCGCTGGACGGCCTCCTCGAAGCGGCGCCACTGGCTGTAGCCCAGCAAGGGTTGGAGGTCGCGGGCACTCCAGTATTCGGCCCCGTGCTCATTCACCCGCTTCAATTCCTCGAAGGAACGGCGCCCCGGCGCCGGGGTAATGTCGTTTGTCATGGATTTTCCTCCCGGGAATACGCCTGTACTGTAGCAGGAAGGGGAGGTGGCTTGCGACATGCTCTTGAACGCACGGTTTTGCAGGCGGTTGAGTTAGTTGAGAGCGGAAGAATAACTCAAGACCCCGAATGGAATTCGGGGTTACATTTGCACGCCTTGGTCCAGACTCCAGGGTTTCAGGGTTATCAGGTCCACTTTCTCGCGGGGGAGGGTCTTGAGCCAGTGGTGCTGGTGGGTTAAGAGGATCACCTGGTGGTAGCGCTCGGACTCTCCAATCAAGACGTCGAGGCTTCTGTCGATGTGTTGTTGGTCGACGGACGCGAAGACATCGTCGAGCACGATGATGGCCTTGCCGCCGGTGAGGTGATGGGTGAGCGCGAGGAAGAAGCAGAAGCCCAGGGTGTCGAGGTGCGATTCGGAGAAGTAAGCCTGGGGCGGCACATCCGCGTGGCCCTCGAATTCGCCGGTCAGTTCGAGCGAGGCCCGCTTTACCTGGTCGAGGGCGAAGCGCACGTTGCCGAGCTTTTCGCCGGGATGTATGCGCGCGTACAGCGAATCGCACCGGTCGGCGATTGCGTCGAGAATCGTCTGCACGAAGTTTCTGCGCTCGCGAACGACGATCTCGAACATGATCTCGAGCACTTCGCGCACGCGATTCAAGCGGGCGGCCTCGCTGCGGGCCTCGACGAGCCCCCGGTAGTCGCGCTTGATGCCCTTTGCGGGCGCGATCTTCTTTTCGAGAAGGTCGTGTTCGGTTTGGATGTCGGATAGAACGGGCGCGATTGCGGTCAGGAAGCGATTGGTTTCGGCGATGTTCGCTTTCGTCAGGGTGTCCTCGTAGGCGAACAGGTTCGGGTATTCTTCCGGTCCGACGCCCGGACAATCGGGCAGACTGTGAAGGGTTTTCGCGAGCGTTTGCGCGCGGGAGATGAGATCGCGGTAGAGGCTCCCTACGACAGTCTCCGCCGCCCGGACGGACGCGCGGGCCGTATCGAATTCCTTCGCCAGCTCGACCAGGGGCGACAATTCGCTTAACTTCTCGTCGATTGCCGATTCCAGGTGCTGCGCATCGTTCGGCTTGGCGCAGATAGGGCACGCATCCAAATCGCCTTTGAGCGCGACATAATTCTTTGTCTTGCCGAGCAAGTCTATGAGGACTACCGCACTCTTGGCGTCGAGATCGGGATACGCCCCAATCCGGGCCTCGATTTCCTTGCAGCTCACCCTCGCCTGGTTCAGTTTCTCTTGTTCGGCGTTCTTCCTGGCAAGAGCGATTTCGGCCTGACTGTGGGTATCCAGCGCCTTCTTGAGGAGGGTCTTCCGGGTTTCCATTTCCGAGAGATCGACCTTGGCGCGCGCCAGGGCCCATTGCTCGGGATCCATCCCCGCCTCTTCCGGAGTGTGTTCTTCCGCGAACGCCGTTGCGAGGCGGGTGTGCGCCCCTTCATAGGCCTCACTCGAAGACTTGAAGGCGCTCTTTACGTCGCTGAGGGCTTTGGCGAGTTCGGATTCGCACTTTTCCACCGCGGCCACATCGATGAAGCGCTTCAGTTGCTCGAATCGCTTGGCGGGTGGCGCGTTGACAAAGGAAAGGATCTTGCTTCGGCGAAGGACGTGAATGGGCGTGCAGAGATCGGCGGGGGTCCTTTGAATCTGTCTTCCCGAGTAGGCGGCCTTCCAAGAGGTCGTTCCAATGGTCAGTTCGACGGAAAGATCGCTCAGCTTCGCGCCGATGGACTGCACGTGCTGCTTTTCCGTTGCCCCGCTGATGTCGGAGATCGAACCGGGCGTAAGGTTTGAAACAAACTCGATGGCGTCAACGAGGGTCGACTTCCCCGTGCCATTCTCTCCGAATATCAGGACGAAGGGTTTCGAGGGATCCAATGCGATCCGGGTGTCGGACGTGGCGCCTCGAAACCGGGTGGCGGCGATCTCCGTGATCCTCGGCGGTGTGTCAGGCATTGCCCGCCTCCGCGAGCTTTTCCGCCAGGAGCTTCCATTCGGATGCGCCAAGAGTCCCCGCGCAAAGCTTCTTGAAGTAAGCGTCCCGTGATTCCTCTCGAATCACGCCCTCTTCCACCAGCGCATCGCCAATCGCGGCGGCCAGGCGGGAGTTGGGAGTGGCATCCGGCATATCCATAGTCTTAATCGCCCCCTTGATTCGCTTGTTGCTGTGTCGTGTACTGTAGCAGGAAGGCGAAGCCACTTGCGAGAACGAGATAACCAAACGGCAAAAGCCCCAACGGTTGCAGGCTTCGCCAACCGCTGGGGCGCGATGTCGTGCGGGGATGGGCTCAGGCGAGGCGGCGGCGGAGCAGGGCCAGGGCGGCGCCGATGCCGACCAGGGCGAGGGATGCGGGCTCGGGGACGACGGCATGGATGTCGCCGCGGATCTCGCCGCCGGGGAAGCTTGAGTTATGGATATTGAAATATCCGTCGCCGGCATTGAGTCGCGCCAGCAGGGTTTCGCGGGCGGCGTCGACAGTGCCTCCGGCGTTCACGAGAAACTGCGGAAGGAAGCTGGTCTCTTGGGTGAGGTCGAAGACGTGCGAGAAGGTGCCCGAGGTGGCGTTTGGAATCCCGAGGAACGTGAAATTGACCGCGATCCCTCCGTTGGTGCCGGGTCCGTTCCCGAGGTGAATGTGCGCGGCGGTTACAGGGGCGAGCAGATCGCTCCAGGTGAGATTCACTTCGAAGAGCAGGGTTTCGGTGTCGTAGTAGGCGACGGCCGTGCCGCTTGCGGTGGAGGCGTTGGGCGGGAATTCTTGCGAGCCGGTCAAGCCCAGGGGTGTTTCGTAGCGGATGAGCGTGGCGCCAGCGGGCAGGGCGATTGCGCCGACAAGGGCGAAGACTAAAAGTATGCGAAGCATGGGGGGTTCCTCCTGATGTAAATGCGAGGGGCGAAGCGTTGGTGGTTGTGGGAAGATGGCACAGGGCCTTGGGGTGGATGCTGTAATGTGTCGTGCGGTACGAGCAGACTCTACCCTTGCGCGATTGACGATTTCAAGTGCGCAGGCTCTTATGTAACCCCGAATTCCCATTCGGGGCATTAGTTTTTAAAGCAAAGACCCCGAATGGGAATTCGGGGTTACAGCACGTACCTGTGGAGACCGAAGGCGCAGCTTGCGATGAGGCCGATGAGCAGCATGGGCAGCTTGGCGGAGGCCTCGACGGCGCGTTCGGTGTAGCTGAGACGCAAGGCGCAGTTGCCCGGCCAGCGGATCCAGTCGGAGGAACCGGTCGGAGCGGAATGGTTCGCGCCGAAGCTGTCGTCCTGGCTCCAGCACCAGTAGGCGCTGCCGGGCAGGTTGTTTGCGATGGCGACGTGGTAGCGGCGGCCCGGCTTTAACTCGAGCGGATTGGGCAGGCTGTAGCGATAGGACCACGCGCCGTTGTCGAGCAAGGTGCGGGTGACCTGCCGGGGATGGTATTGGGATATCACGTTGCCGGGCATTCCGGCGTCGTCGTCGTAGAAAACAATGCTGAATTCGTCCGCGGGGGAAAAGGTCTCGGAAGCGGCGGTCTGGCCCAGCGCGCCATATAGCCCTTTCCATTCTACGTCGGTCACGGTATGGGCGCCGGCGCCTGCCGTGAAGTCGTCGCACACCTTCTGGGCGATACCGGCCGCGTTAACCGGATCGCGGTCCGATGTAACGGCCGCCGTAGCCGCCGACACGCCTCCGTCGTACACCAGCGTTTCGGCGCGTGCCGACAAGGCCATGAGCAACAGCACCAGGCACGCCACGACCACCACAAGCCACGCCCGACGATTGCCGCTAGCGGAAGCCAGCATCACCTATACCCTCCAATGCGCCCCGACGAAATGTCAAGTGCCCGGGTGGGATAGTGCAAGGGGCGTGCCAAAGATTATTGACACAATTTCTGGTGTGCTCACTTAGGTTCCGGGCTTATATGGGACACTACCTGTACATGCAAAGCGCGTTTCAGCTCAGATATTGCGCAGACTTGACATACTTTTGCCGCGCGGAACCAACTCGTTCGTTCGAGCACAGCTGAGGAAGTACTTAGTAGCTTGGCGTGTATACGGAACTGCGGATGACGGACATGCCACCTCCAAACTTGTTTGGGGGTGCTTAAAGGGTGAGGTGAAGACTCGAATCATCGCTTCAGACTTTAAGCACCCCCAAACGAGTTTGGAGGTGGCATGTCCGTCATCCGCAGCGCTGATTGCTGGTCAGCGCGTTTAAAGTCCTTCCTCGATCTGCCTGCGTTCGAGGGCGAGGAGGCGGTCGCGGTAGAGGGCGGCCTGTTCGAAGTCCATTTTGCCGGCGGCGTCTTTCATGAGGCGTTTGAGCTCGCGGATGGATTTGCTTATGTCGATGACGGTTTCGTACGGCGCTTCGTCTTCGGCGGCGATGGGGACGGTCACGTAGTCGCGCTCGTGGATGGATTCGAGCAGGTCGGTGATGCCCTTCTTGATGGAGCGCGGGGTGATGTTGTGCCTCTTGTTGTATTCGAATTGCTTGGTGCGGCGCCGGCTCATTTCGCCCATGGCGCGTTCCATCGAACCGGTCACGGTGTCGGCGTACATGATGACGCGGCCGTTGAGATTTCGCGCGGCGCGTCCGCAGGTCTGGATGAGGCTCGTTTGCGAGCGCAGGAAACCTTCCTTGTCGGCGTCGAGGATGGCCACCAGCGCCACCTCCGGCAGGTCGAGACCTTCGCGCAGGAGGTTGATGCCGATGAGCACGTCGTAGTCGCCCGCGCGCAGGCCCCGCACCAGTTCGATGCGTTCGAGGGTCTCGACGTCGGAGTGCATGTAGCGCACGCGCACCTTGAGCTCGCGCAGGTATTCGGTGAGGTCTTCCGACATGCGTTTCGTGAGGGTCGTGACGAGCACCCGCTCGCCGCGCTTGACGACCGTGCGGATCTGGTCGAGGAGATCGTCGACCTGGTTCACGGCGGGCCGCACCTCGATCTCGGGATCGACGAGGCCCGTGGGCCGCACCACCTGTTCGACGATGACGCCGCCGCTCTTGTCGAGCTCGTAACCCGAGGGGGTGGCGCTGACGTAGATGACCTGCTTCACGCGCTCGATGAATTCGTTGAACTTGAGGGGACGGTTGTCGCGCGCGCAGGGCAGGCGGAAGCCGTAGTCGACCAGCTTGTCCTTGCGCGAGCGGTCGCCCTTATACATTGCGCCAATCTGCGGGACGGTGATGTGGCTTTCGTCGACGATCACCACGAAATCCTTCGGGAAGAAGTCGAGGAGCGTATACGGCGCCTCGCCCGGCATGCGGCCGTCGAGGTGGCGCGAATAATTCTCGATGCCGCTGCAGTAGCCCAATTCGCGGAGCATTTCGAGGTCGTAGCGCGTGCGCTGCATGATGCGTTCGGCCTCGAGGATCTTGCCCTCGGTGTTTAGCTCTTTGTAGCGCTCCTCCAGCTCGTGCTCGATGCCCTTGATGGCGCGGTCGAGCGTTTCCGTGGTCGTGGCGTAGTGCGTGCCGGGGAAGATCTCCGCCCGGCGAAGGCGGCGGTTCACGATGCCGCGCAAGGGATCGATCTCCGAGATCTGTTCGATCTCGTCGCCGAAGAATTCGATGCGGACGGCGTGCTCCGCCTCGTAGGCCGGGAACACGTCGACCACATCGCCCCGCACGCGGAAGGTGCCGCGGTGGAAATCGACGTCGTTGCGCGAATACTGCATCGCGATGAGGCTCGCGGTAAGGGTTTCGCGGGCAATCTTCTCGCCCGGCGCGAGGTTCACCTGCATCTGCTTATAGACGTCCGGCGAACCGATGCCGTAGATGCACGACACACTCGCCACCACGATGCAGTCCCGCCGCGTGAGCAGGGACTTCGTGGCGGAGTGGCGCATCTTGTCGATCTCCTCGTTGATCGACGATTCCTTCTCGATATAGGTGTCGGTCGTGGGGACGTAGGCCTCGGGCTGGTAATAATCGTAATAACTGACGAAATACTCGACCGCGTTGTGCGGAAAAAGCTGCTTGAACTCCCCGTACAACTGCGCCGCGAGGATCTTGTTCGGCGCGACGACCAGCGCCGGCCGGTTCACCCGCTCGACGACGTTCGCCACGGTGAAGGTCTTGCCCGAGCCCGTGACCCCGAGCAGCACCTGGTGCTCGAGCCCATCCTCCAGGCCCTCGACCAGCCCCTGGATGGCCTGAGGCTGATCGCCGTCGGGCTTGAAGTCGCTGACAATTTCGAATCTATCGGTGGATGTTGTTGACATGGTTGCTTCTCAATCGGCAGAGCCGTCTTGCGGGAACCCGCTTCGATGGCTCGAACGCGGGATCCTTGATGCGTTTCAATGGCTATATGTTACCCGGCGGGGGCGGACGGAAGCCAGTTGAGCCCCGCTCGCGCGGCGGGCGATCCGGGCGAAGCATTTGAAGGCGGCACTTATCGTCCGATTGAAGACACCGGCAGTCGTTCATATGTGCGAACAGGCAGTCCTCCCGAACCCATTGTGTAGTTCTATCGTATTGACTTACTTATCATTATATGCTATCACAATCTGCGGGTGTTGATTGGGGGATAATTCTATACCACAAAAGCAGGTGGCCATTCTGGGCCAGCGCACGCCCTATGAGGCGTGGAGGAGGCAACCGTGGGTGTCCTGGCGCGATTTTCACTGTCTCGGGTCTTCCTGGCGCAGTTGATCGTGTTGTGCGGAGCGTTGCCCGGCGGCGCATTTGCCGGCAACGACAATACTGTTGACCCCGGAGCGCCTCCGCCTCGCGCGCCGCATCTGCGGTATCAGGTCGCCCCCGATCTCGGGGGGGCGCACACGAAACTGGCGCAGCCCGTCGATGTCGTGTTTGCCATTGATAACACGGGCAGCATGGGCGGCGTGATCGACACCCTCAAAGCCGACGCAATCACGATTGCCGCGCAGGTCCGGGAACAGTTTTCGAACACGGCGTTTGGCGCAATCAAGTTTAAGGACTATGGCTACGACTCGGATTATGTGACGGAAATCGCCACGCCGATCACGCTGGACATCAGCCTGTTCAATGCCGGCATTGCCGGCATGGGCACCCACGGCGGCGCCGGCGGCGACTGGCCGGAAGCGTTTGTCGAGGCGGTGCTGCAGGGCGTGGAGGAGATCCGCTGGAGGCACGACGCGGTACGCCTGCTTGTGGTGGTCGGCGATGCCCCGCCTCACGACCCTATTTACGGCACGGGCGTTTCCGGTTCGGGGCATACGTGGGCCGAGGCCGCCTCGACGGCCGCCAATGCCGGCGTGGTTGTCTCGATGGTGGCGGTGGGGTACGGCATCGAAGATCCGATTGTCTACCGCAGTTACAACGACATGACCACGGCCACGGGCGGCGTATACGTGGAATCGTCGCAGCCCAGCGAAGTCACCAACGCGCTGATAGCGCTCATCCTGTCGCTATCCGATAGAAAGCCGACGGTGGAGTCCATCACCCCCGCCCATAATGCCCGGAATGTGCGCCTGGACGCCGCGATTGAAGCCGGTTTCAATATGGATATGGACGCGCTGTCGTTTACCTCGGGCACGGTGTACATGGACGCGGGCGCGTTCTGCGTGCCCGTGCAGTTGTACTACGACTTCTGGAACCGCAAGATTCAAATCACGCCCCTGATTCCGCTCGAGAAGGGACAGCGCTACTCGATAATGCTGGGCAACGGGATTCGCTCCGCGTACGACGAAGAACTGGCCGACTACGAATGGTCCTTTACCACCGTGTCGGACCCCCCGGCCACGCGCATCCGAACCAACATCGAGTCATTCGCGCGCACCTGCGAGTTGAGCCTGGATGCACAAAAGGGCATCGCGACCGGACTCGTCACGCGGGCCGCCGGGCGGCTTAGCGACGACGAGTTGTTCACGCTGACCCGGGACCTGGTCAACCTCGCCATCGACTGGAGGGACTCCGGCATTGTCCGTGCCCTCGACTTCAATCACGCGAACGGGTTGAGCAATGGGCTCGCCACTCTGGTAACCTCGGCGCGGCAAATCGACAACATGTCGGACGAAATGCGCGCGCGGCTGGTGCAGAAAACCGCGAACCACGCCACCGAGCTCCTGTCGCGGCGCGGCTCTCTGGGCAATACCGAAGCGGTGAACGAGTGGCTCGAGAGCGGCCTGGTGCTGCTGGACAACGACAACTACTCGCATTCGGGCGTAAAGTATTTCAGGGAGCGCCTGGAAGCGCTTCGCAACGCGGCCCTCGCGTCGGTCACGGACTCGATTACTCCTGAACAAGCCGACGCCGTCGTGAAGTTCCTTCAGGAACAGCGCGTGATGGCGGCGCGGGCGGCCACGCGGGAGGTACTGGCGCGGTGGAGTAACTGGGACGGCACGTGCCGGTTGGAAAGCGGACGTCCCCTGGGCCATATGGCGTCGTACACGGGTGAGTTGGAAGCCGCTATTGCCTGCCTCTCGGCGCCGGACGGTGCCAAAGCCACGGTCGCGGTCACCAAAGGCACGGGACCGATTCTGAAGGCCGGAGGCATGGGCGCTTACTTCACGGGCGCGGGCGCCTCGGCGGGTGCCGGTTCGTTTGCGCTGGGTGAGAAGCTGTATTGGGGGCCGGACAGCCTCACGTGGAACTGGGACATGACGACCCGCGAAGCGGCCACGATCAACGTCCCCCTGTCGGCTCGCGATTGCGTGAAGCACGTCCTGTTCGAGTCCGTTGACAGCCTCGAAGACGAGGGCTGGCTGTGGGTCGATTTCGTCAACAACTCTTTCGAGGAGGTGAAGCGCCTCCTTGCCACGGCCAAGCAAGGCGATGCCGACACTTGGTTTGCCAAGGCGGCCGCGGCTCCCGCGGAAATCCGTGCCCTTGTCGCGCCGAATGTCAATTCCGGAGACGTGGCGAGTTCGACCACGCTCACCGTTCGCAACAACGGGAGCAACCCGCTTCGCTGCACGGCTACCGGGTTGATTTACGGACCGGACTCGATTAGCGGGGAACTGCCGCTGGCGTCGATTATCGGGTCGCGGAATCCGCTGAACCTTTCCGCCGGCGCGACCGGTAGTTTCGCCCTTTCCGCGCCGGGATTTCCGTTGGCGCTGTCGGGACTGCAAGGGTGCCGGCTGACCATGACGGTATGGGCGACGGACGTTGTTACCGGGAAGTCCTGGACGGTGGGACCGGCCACGACCACGTTCCACATGGTTACCCCCGAGGAAGCCTCGTACATCTCGTCGGTGAAGTCCCAGACGATCCTCAGCGGTACTGTAACGCCGGGCGATCGCCAGGAAATAACGTTCAGCATCCCGAGTGGAACCTCGACGGCGATGTTGACGCTGTTCACGTGTGGCCCGAACCGGGCCGATCTTCATGCCTTCAACGCGGCAAGCAATCACACGGGGATGGACTACGTAGCCGAAGCGCCCGAAACGGACATTCCGGGCAGCACCTACCAGGAAAGCGATGCCGAGACCGAATCCATTGTGGTGAGCAAGCCGGCGGCGGGAGAATATACCGCCCGGGTGGTTGGACGGGAAGGTTCCGTACGGTTCGTCCTGCAACTGGTTACAACGGGCCTCAATGCGCCTGTTCCCGCGGCCGTCATGCCCATTTCGGCCGGCACCCATCCCGGCGCCACGGCCCGGACATCCATTTTCATACGGGAAATCGGTGGGTACAGCAACATTACGAATCTCGCTCTCGAGCTCCGGGGCGGCCTTATCGGCCCCGGCGGCGAGACGATCCCGCAGAAGTCGATGGTATTGGGGGCGTATAGCGCGGTGGTGCCGAAGGGCCAGACCGTCGCGGTTCCGCTGTCCATCACCGTAGCCGCGCACATGCCTCCGGGCGACTACACGGGTGAGATTCTCTTTACCGCCGCAAAGATCCAGAAATCCATTCCCGTTAAACTGAAGGTCGGTGTCAACATGCCCTCCTGCGCGGGAATGACATGCCTTGCGGCGGAAGCGGCCCTGAGACGCGCGGGCCTCATCGTGGGCGCCCGCATCGTCGTCTACGATCCCTCGCTTCGCGCCGGCACCATCATAGGCCAGAATCCGCCCGCCGGGACGGATATCGCGCCCGGCACCGAGGTCCGCCTCATCGTCTCGACCGACAAAAAGATAGACGTCGACGCGTCCGGGCTCGTGGACGCTCGCGACGTGCAACTCGTCATCAACGCCGTGCTGGGCAGGGATATCGGGTCGTGCAGCGCGGACCTCAACGGCGACAATGTGGTCAACGCCAAAGACGTGCAATTGGTGAACAACGCGGTACTCGGGAGGTTCTGAGGCAGCGTGTGACGCTTTTGTTGATGTTTCCTTAGAAGAGCCGCTTAAGAAGTTCTTCGCGATCGAGGCCGAAATGGGAGGCCACTTCGGAGATAATGGCGGCAAGCGTTCCTACTCGCAACGATTCGCGCATGGGAATAGTGATGTTCGCCTTCTCTCGCGGTCGTCAGGCGCATGTGACTTCCCGTTTGACGCGTAATCTCGTAGCCAAGGCAGGTCAGAGCGGAGGCGAGATTGCGTCCGGACACGTCACGGGGCAGCCTCATACCGCAATGACTTCTTCGCGCACAAAATGCAGGCGGATAATTGCTGGAATTCCGCCCTCATCA
>JAVEWL010000669.1:0-3500 GCA_034004565.1 FCB group bacterium
CGTTGCGCGAACACACGCATCTTCGCGTTGGGGCTCACGGACATGCGCGAGTAGTCGCGGTCGAACTGAATGCGGAGAGTGCCAAGAAGCTTCTTTTCGCCGAAGTCGAATACAAGCCGTCTACCCAGTGCGAGCGTGATGAAATTTTGACCGCCTTCCGGTCGCGGGCGCTCTACGCCGTTGAAGAGAATGTCGCGCTCGGCGTCCGTGACGTTTAGGCGTGCGGAAAGCGTGAGCTGCGAAACATGACGCACAAAACCCGGAAGAAAGACACCGTCATCCATGAGGCGCTGCTGAAGAAGCTCCGTGAGCCCGCCTGGAATCAGTCCTCCCGGCAGAATGTTTCTTTCAATGCAGAGCGCGGCTGCGGTACCTGTCGCCTGTCCGATAAGCGAGCAGGTGCCCATGACACGGGTCGACGATAGCGCGACGTGCGAGGCAGAAATATTCCGTCCGGCGAACATGAGGTTAGGAACGTCCTCGGAATAGAGCGCGCGGTACGGAATTCCGTAGGGCGACGGCGTGGGAACGAGCCTGGATGGCGGATCGTCCTCCGAGTTTGCGTAGAAGCCGCGCGGGTTGTGGTCGTCCATCGGCCAGCCGCCGTATGCCACGGTGTCGCCGAACGTTCCGCCGTCGCGGATGTCTTTCTCGTTGAGCACATGCGCGCCGACGTAGCGCCGGCTCTCTCGTTTACCCGGAAGGAAACCAACCCATTCGAGGTCCCAGTTGGCCCTGCCGTGTTCGCCGCGATTTTTGATATGGTCCCAGATGCCGAATGCGATTCTAAGAAGGTCCTCGCGGTTGGCGTCGGCGTCGCGCAGCGTGTCACCGTCGCCGCCAACCTCGATCCACCAGAGATTGCCTCCGCTGGTGCCGACGTTGTGGTCGCGGTTCTCGGAGATTACATTCTTGTCCGTGACCTGACGGATTGCTTTAGCAAAATCGGCATCGGTCTCATAGATGTATGCCCACTTCGGCGGGATGAATTTCACAGCGTGGTCGGTCTCACGAGACTGGAGAAGGACGCTCGACCCCATTGTTTTGCTGTCCGCGATGGCGCGTCCGAGCGACTCACCGTATTCACCTTCAGCCTCACGTCCGACGCGGTAGCGTGCGCCTACCAGTGGCGCAAGAATGGAATCGCCGGAGCAATCGGCGAAAATTTTCGCACTGACAGTGTGGAATGTGTATGTGTTGAGCTGCCATGCGGCGGCGCTCTGGATTTTGCCGTCCACACCGACGGTCGCGTCGAGGCACGACGTGTTCAAAAGGAGTGTGATGTTCTTTTCCGCCATGACCTTGCCGTAGAGGACGCTGTCCCATAGCGGCGCCGCCAGATTAGGATTGCGGTAAATGTTCTCCTCCTCGATCTCCGCCAGAATTCCGGTCTCCCTGTTCTCGACTCCGTGAGCCCCGCGCACCCACATGCGTATCTCCGACGACGCGTTCCCCCCGAGCACCGGACGATCCTGTATCAGCACGACCTTCGCGCCACGTCTCGCCGCCGCCAGAGCGGCAATGGTCCCGGCGAGCCCACCGCCGACAACGCAAAGGTCGGCGGTATGTTGGGCATGATAGAGTTTTTCATTCATGAAAAGCGCACCTGTATCGTGTGGGAGAAGGAGAACGGGGACGGGTTCTCTCTGGCGGGCTGGCATGGTTCTCATCCTGCGGCATTGGGGTACCTCAGCAGGCGGGGGCGGGAAGGAGGTAGGCGAAGAGGGGCGGGAACCGGTAGTGCCGCATCCGCGTGGTCCGCATCGCTCGTTCCTCCATGGTAGCCCAACACCAGGACTCGCAAAGTTTCGGAAGTGCCCCTTCCGCTCTCCGCCCATTCTATCCCGCAGCCGCCGAGCCGTCAAGCTGTCGGATTCCGGGAACACGGCGGGCGCCGATTCCGCCTGGGCAAAGACGGGGTGGGCGAGCGATTCCCCGTCGCGCATGCGGGAGCAGAAGTTCGCCGGAGGTTGACATTTTTCGACATAGTTGGCATGTTTTGTCTTGTTGCGCTAGGTTTGTGCAGGTGATGGGCAAAACCGGTCCCGCCGACTAGAGATGGTGTTCGCGCGGCGCTACGGTAGGGACGGTTGCCCTTTTTGTTCATCTGCGGTACTCCATGCAGGCGAGGATGATGAGATCAGACCAGCAACCCGAGGCGACGCCGGGCACCCGGACGGCGTTTCTCCAGCTCAACCAGTTCCGGCCGACTCTGCTGCTGCGGAACATTCTGGTCGGGTTGCTGACCGGGCTGTTGGTGGTGGCATTCCGGATTCTGCTGGAGGAGTCGGTCGGCTGGCGGCATGTCGCGCTGATCCGGCTGCGGCAGGCAGGCCCCACGAGTTACGCGCTCTGGGTGGGGCTGCTGATCGTCGTCGGGATTCTGCTTGGCCTTGCCGCCCAGTATTTCCCGCTGATCCGGGGGAGCGGCATTCCCCAGGTCAAGGGGGTGATGACCAGGCAGTTGGAGATCAAGTGGTTTCCCGAAATCCTGCTGAAATTCGGGGGCGGCATCGCGGCGCTTGGGCTGGGGATGTCGCTGGGGCGGGAGGGTCCGAGCGTCCAGTTGGGGGCCTTTGTCGGCGAGGGGGTGCTGAGCGTGTCGAAGCGGCCCGATGTGGAGCGCAAGTTTCTGGTGTCGAGCGGGGCGGCCGCCGGGATTGCCGCCGCCTTCAACGCGCCTTTGGCCGGAGTCATCTTCGTACTGGAGGAGCTGCACAAGACGCTCTCGCCCCTGATGCTGATGTGCGTGATGGGCGCCTCCCTGTCCGCCGATCTGGTGGCCGGGCGCTATTTCGGTCTGAAGCCGGTGTTCGACTTCCATGCCGTGGAGGCGCTGCCCCACCGTTATTTCCCCTACATTCTGGTGCTGGGGATTCTGGTCGCCTTCAGCGGAGACGTGTTCAAGCGGCTGCTCTATTTTTTCCAGGACCTGTACATCAAGGCGAGAATCCCCCGTTTTCTGCGCCCGGTGCCGCCTCTGCTGGTCTCGTTCTTCATCGGCGTCTGGTTTTTCGAGATCACCGGTGGCGGGCACGAGATGATCGAGTCGCTGGTGGACACCGAGGCCTCGCTGCGCCATCTCTGCCTGCTGCTGGTGCTGAAGGTGCTGCTGACGGTGTTCTGCTACGGCTCGGCGACGCCGGGGGGGATTTTCCTGCCCCTGCTGCTGATGGGGGCCCTAATCGGCCGGATATTCGGGGGGTTCCTGCTGCTGCAGGGTCTGATCGGTCCCGAGCACTTGCTCAACTTCATGATTCTCGGCATGGCGGCCCAGTTCACCAGCATCGTGCGCGCGCCGGTGACGGGCAGCATTCTGGTGCTCGAAATGTGCGGCAACTTGAACCACCTCTCGGGGCTGGTCGGCATCTGCATGGTTTCGTATGTGATGGCGGACTTCATCCATTCCCGTCCGGTGTACGATGTGCTGTTGCAGCGGATGCTCACCCGGAATCCCGCGCTGGCGCACGGCGAGGCGCGCAAGGTGATTCTCGAAATCC
>JAVEWL010000670.1:0-3500 GCA_034004565.1 FCB group bacterium
AGATTCCAATGGGCAGCGGCGACAATTTCCTTGGCGTGATCGTCCTGATCGAAATGCAGGCGATTCGTTTCGAGGGCGACAACGGCGAGCAGGTCATTCGCGAGAGCATTCCCGCCGACTACATGGACGAGGCCGGCCGGGCCCGACTTGGCATGCTCGATACACTCAGCCTCTACGACGATCAGTTGATGGAGGTGATGCTCGAAGAGCAAGCGCCAAGCACGGAACTCATCAACAGCGCGTTGCGACGCGCCACGCTGACGCGAGACATCGTGCCTGTACTGCTCGGCTCGGCCTACCGCAACAAGGGCGTGCAGCCCCTGCTGGATGCCGTCGACCGTTATCTGCCGTCGCCACTGGACCGCGTGGCCTACGCCACCGACAACCAGAACGAAGGCGCGGAAGTCGCGGTCACGGCCGACCCGGATGGCCCGCTGGTGGCGATGTGCTTCAAGATTGTCGATGAGCAGTTCGGCCAAGTGACCTATACGCGCGTCTACCAGGGCTGCATCAAAAAGGGCCAGAAGTATCGCAACGCTCGCACCGGCAAGACGCAGCGAGTCGGTCGCATCCTGCGTATGCACGCCAATAACCGCGAAGACCTCGAGGATGCCCGTACCGGCGACATCGTCGCCCTGATGGGAATCGACTGTGCCTCGGGTGACACGTACTGCGATCCGGAGATCTCGGTTTCGCTCGAGAGCATTTACACGCTCGAGCCGGTGATTTCGCTGGCGGTTCGCCCAGCCAAGAACGCCGACCGCGACCGCATGTCCAAAGCCCTGAACCGCTTCATGAAGGAAGACCCCACGTTCCACGTGCGTTTCGACGAGGAAAGCGGCGACACCATCATTTCCGGCATGGGCGAGCTCCACCTCGAAGTGTACGTCGAACGGATGAAACGCGAGTACAGCTGCAGTCTGGAAGTGGACCAGCCGAAGGTGAGTTACCGCGAGACGCCGACCCAGGAGGTCGCGTTCAACTACAAGCACAGGAAACAGACCGGCGGTTCCGGCCAGTACGCCCACGTCGTCGGCAAACTGCAGCCGATCACCGGCGACGAGGCGGAAGACTACATCTTCGAGAACAACGTCACTGGTGGAAAAATCCCGACCGAATACATCCCGTCGGTGGACAAGGGCTTTCAGATGGCCCGGTCGAAGGGTCCGATGGCCGGCTTCGAGATCGTCAAGGTTCGCATGATTCTCGAAGAGGGTAGTTCGCACGCGGTGGACTCGTCCGACCTGGCGTTCCAGATCTGCGCACGCGACGCCTTCCGCGAAGCATTCATGAAATCCAAGCCCGTCCTGCTCGAGCCGATCATGAAGGTCGAGATCGAAACCCCCATCGACTTCCAGGGGCCGGTCTCCGGCGACATCTCGTCCCGCCGCGGCTATATCACCGGTTCGGAAGTCAAGGGCAAGACGGCCATCATCCTCGCCGAAGTGCCGTTGTCGAGCATGTTCGGCTATTCCACCGACGTGCGGTCGATGAGCCAGGGCCAGGCGACGTTCAGCATGGAATTCCTCACCTACCGCCCCGTGCCCGGCAACGTGCAGGAGGAAATCCTGACCACACTGCGCAAGTCCAAAGCCAGCCAGTCGTAATTTCGAAGGACGAAGGACGAAGGATGCCGTCCGGTCCTTCATCCCTCACCCCATATCCCTCATCCTATTTCTTCGGTGGCGGCAGCCGCGTCAAAATCCTACAATGCGCCCCTTGCGCCATGTGGGAGCAGTACTTACACCTTCATTTTGGGGGTACCTGTCGTGAACAAAATCGCGGATCGCGCCGCTATCGAAGCTCTTCAACCCTCCAGCGTGTGGAAATTCTTCGCCGGTCTGGCCGCCACGCCCAGGCCCTCCAAGCGCGAAGACAAAATCCGTGCCCATATTCACGCGACGGTGAAGTCGCTTGGCTTCGCGGCACGGGAAGATCACGTGCACAACATCATCGTCGAGGCGCCCGCCACCAAAGGATACGAAAAAGCGCCCCTCACCGTGCTGCAGGCCCACCTGGACATGGTACCCGAGAAAAACGCCGGCACCCGGCACGAGTTCGACACCGATCCCATCCGGCTGATCATCGATAAGGACGCGAAAGGGGAAACCATCGTCCGGGCCGACGGCACCACCCTCGGCGCGGACAACGGCATCGGCGTCGCTTTGGCCCTGGCGGCCGCCACCTCCCCGGAGGTGGTGCATGGACCGCTCGAATTGCTCTTCACATCCGACGAAGAAGATGGCATGACCGGAGCCAAGGGGCTCAAGCCGGGTACATTCAAGGGCAAACGGTTGATCAACCTCGATTCCGAAGAGGACAACGCCCTGTACATGGGTTGTGCCGGCGGTTGTGACACCGTCCTGACGTGGCGTTTCCCGGCCGAGCCGGTCGGCGGTGACCTCGAATGCTGCCGGATTTCCATCACCGGGCTGCGCGGCGGTCATTCCGGCGGCAACATCCACGAAGGTCGCGGATCGGCCAACCGGCTTCTGGTTCGCACCCTGCTGCGGGCGAAGCGCGACGACCTTCGCATCGTGCAGATGTCCGGCGGGAGCAAGCGAAACGCGATCGCCCGCGAGGCGTGGGCCGTCGTCCGCGGGGCGACCGGGTTCCGGGCCGCGGTCGAGGCGGCCGCCAGGCTCGTTGAGGCCCAGGCGAAGGCGGAATCATTCGAGGCCAACGCGCAGGTGCGGGTCGAGGACGCGGTGGAGGAATTTCCGGCGGCAGTGTCAGCCCATGACACAAAGAAGCTCCTGACCGCGCTGGCGGCCCTGCCGCACGGCGTGCTCGGCATGCACCCCAAGGTTCCGGAGCTGGTCGAGACGTCGAACAACCTGGCCACGCTCACGACCGATCAGGGGGCCGACGGCAAGTCCTTCTCCATCACGATGGCCATGCTCAGTCGCAGTTCGTCGGAATCGCGGATGGATGAAGCGCTGGATCAAATCACCGCGATCGGGCGCATGTCCGACGCGAAAATTCAGCACGCCAACCGATATCCCGGCTGGGAGCCCAACGTGGACTCGCCCATTCTGGCCACGTGCCAGCGGATCTACCGAGAGCTCTTCGAAGAATCGCCGCGGGTGGCGGCCATTCACGCGGGGCTCGAGTGCGGCATCATTGGCCGGCAGGTGGGGGGCGGGGTGGACATGGTTTCGTTCGGCCCGAGGATCGAAGGCGCGCACAGCCCGGACGAGCGGGTGTGGGTGGATTCGGTCGGCAAGTCGTGGAAGTATTTGAAGGCTGTCCTGGCGGACCTGGCCAAAGGGTAAGGCATAGCCGAGGCACGATGCACCGGAGCGCTGGGCAGCCCACGGGCGTAGCCAAAATCGGCACGCGGGCACAACGAATTGCGTGCGCTCGTGCAAGAACCTTTCGTCGCATGCATCAGGGCGGGAATCCCTCCCCACGAATGCACACACTGAGCGACGCACTCACCGCGGCGAGTGGCACAGGGTGACACTTTTTCCGGACTTGGGTAAAGGCGGTGTACGGCG
>JAVEWL010000671.1:0-3499 GCA_034004565.1 FCB group bacterium
ATCCCAGCGTCGCTTCGGACGTCACCCGTTCAAGGGCCTGAATCGCGCCCGGCTCGTCCTGGTACACCCGAAGCCCCGCCATGAAGTGGTGATTGTCCGCACCCCGGCACCAGGTCACCTGCGCCTTCAACTGCAAAGGATCGCCGTCGCTCGTCCGCTCGTTCAGCGTCACCAGCATCAACGTGCCGGGCCGCAGATAGCGCCCGAGCCGCAGGCGGAACCCGCCAAGGCTTACATCCAAACACGTCGCCTTACCGCTAAGGTTCGACGCGTACCGGTAATGAACCGGCTTGCCATACGACGCGCGGTTGAACCGCCGCTGTTCGTCGATGACCCGAATCAAACCACCCTGTCTCATCTTCTTCGACCTTCCACTTGTCGTGTCGTTCAACCCTGTCATACCAGGTTGAATAACAATACTTGTGCCAATGCGGGCACAATTCGCAACATATACTTTCACAACAGGTTATGCCCATCCTCGCTTGAAGAGGCGAGAAGGACTATGGCAAAATGCGCCAGCAATAGGCGGAAACCGCCTATTGTCGGCCGAACCGCCAACGCCTGCGGCCCGACTCTGCGTCGTTTAAACTACTATGAACCCAAAAGGGCGGCAAAAGTTCCAAGATGCGCAGGAATTCTTCTTTTCCATTCCCTATAAATGACGTAGACTAGGGCTTAAAGGTGACACGAAAGGGGCGACGCGATCATGCTGAACGCACGAGATAGCGGTCGGGCACCACGAGGGGGAACCCAGTCGGGAATCCACGATGCGCTGGGTCAGTCGGAAGCGTTCCTGGCTTTTCAGGAATGCCTGTCGCGGGTGGCGCCGGTTGATCGGCCTGTGCTGGTCCTTGGGGAACGGGGCACGGGCAAGGAACTGGCCGCCGCGCGCCTTCACTACCTCTCGAAGCGCTGGCAGGAACCCTTCGTCGCGCTCAACTGCGCCGCGCTGTCGCCGTCCCTCATCGAGGCCGAGTTGTTCGGACACGAAGCGGGGGCTTTTACGGGAGCGGTGCGGCGGCGTTCGGGGCGTTTCGAAGCGGCCAACGGCGGCACGCTTTTCCTGGACGAAATCGGCAACATCCCCGTCGAGGCTCAGGAGAAGATCTTGCGCGCGGTCGAATACGGCATCTTCGAGCGCGTGGGCAGCACCGAGCCGATCCAGGTCGACGTGCGCATTGTGGGCGCGACCAACGCCGATCTGCCCGCACTGGCCGCTCGAGGCGAGTTCAAGCGCGATCTGCTTGATCGGCTTTCTTTCGAGGTGTTGTACCTGCCTCCATTGCGCGAGCGCCGCGAAGACATACTTCTCCTGGCCAATCATTTCGCGGCGAAGATGTCGTTTGAACTGGGGCGGGCGGACATTCCCGAGTTCAGCCGGGAGGCCGAGGATATGCTCGAAGGCTACGAATGGCCCGGCAACGTCCGCGAATTGAAGAACGTGGTGGAGCGGGCCGTGTACCGCGCCACGGGCACGCGCATCCACGACATCATCTTCGACCCCTTCAACGCGTCCGGCGCGGCCTGCCTGTCGGCGCGGCCCGCCGATCCCCAGCAGCAACCGGAGCCGCGCGAATCCGCGTCGATGCCCCTGCGCCCCTTCCTCGAAGCCGTCCACGACCTCGAGATCGGCCTGCTCAAGCGCGCCCTTCGCGACGCCCACTACAACCAGCGCCGCGCCGCCACGCTATTGGGCTTGAGCTACCACCAGTTCCGCGGCATATACCGCAAATACCAGGACGAACTCCAGGCCACGCACCCGGTTTAGGACTACTCGCAGAACCCGATAGGGCTTATAGGTCCTATAAGACCTATTGGACCCATGAGACCTATTCGCGGCAGGGGAAGAATCAACGCAGAACCAGCCGCCCTAGTCCACAGGCGTGAACTGCCGCACGACGGCCTCGTGCAACGATTGCGCCAACGCCTTGCGATCTTCCGCCCTGATAGGCTCGGGGCCGAAGGTCACGGTCGCCGTGAACCCCTTCAACGCCAGCAGCCGCATCGCGTGGGGCAGGAACCCGATGCTCGTGTACCAGCAGACCACCTCGGACGCGGGAGGCTCCCCGGGAAAAGTCTCGTAGTGGATAGTGCAATAATGCGCCGGGATGCCCGCCTCGATCGCCGGCTCGAGCAAGCCCGACTTGAACGGCCGCACCTCGCGCCCCGGCGAAGTCCTCGCCTCGGGATACACCACGATTCCCATGCCCCGGTCCAATTCGCGCCGGATCTCGCCGCCCACGCGCAGCGTGTCTCGCATACGGGTCCGGTTGATGTAAATGGTATTGGCGGCGAGCGCAACGATATTGGCGCCCGGCCAACTGCGCACGTCGTGACGCGCCACGAACGCGCCGCCGGTCAAACCCAGCAACACGAAGTTGTCGACATAGCTCAGGTGATTGGACACGAGGAAGAACGGCGGCTTTGGAATGTCGCCCAGCACGCGCAGGCGCATACCCATCAGCGGCGCCGCCAGATACCCCCACGCCAGCACGAAGGGCCGTCGCAACCGCCGCTCGAGCCGCGGCGCAACGGGTACCAGCAGCATCAGGACCAGACGCGGCGCGACCAGCAGCGCCGTCATCACGATAACCGCGGTCAATCGCAGCACTGCTCGGATTCGACCCGCCATGGTTCTCCTTGTTTGACCGCCCCGCAAGAATAATTTAGGCTCCCGCATCGTTTTCGTCTCGAGACACGGGGCCCGCGGGGGCGTAATCCGCTTCGGGCGCTTACTGTACACGGCGCGCCCCGGGCAATCCAACCGCGGCGGCTCGCCCGTCATGGAGATAGCATGCACAACGCTGCGCGCGCGCATTCCGTCATCACCGTCGATCCCAACTACATTCACCCCGGGCGCGCCGCCGTTTACCTCATCAATGCGGACGGTCCGGCGGCGTTTGTGGACGCCAGCACGCCGCGCTCGCTTGCCATCCTGTTGCGCGCGCTGGAGGAACGCGGTCTTCGCCCGGAGCAGGTCGAGTACGTCGTGGTGACGCACGTGCACCTCGACCATTCCGCGGGCACGGCGGCCCTGCTTGGGGCGTGCCCCAACGCCGTGGCCCTCGTGCACCCGCGGGGCGCACGGCATCTTGCAGCCCCCGCGCGCCTGGTGGAAAGCGCCAAGCGTGTTTACGGCGAGGAAGTCTTTGACTCGCTGTATGGCGCCGTCGAAGCCGTTGCGGCCGAGCGCGTACGCACGGTGGAAGACGGCGAAATCCTGCCGCTGGGCGATGGGGAGTTGCGCTTCCTTCACACGCCCGGCCACGCCAAGCACCACATCTCCGTCTACGATTCCGGCTCGAACGGCGTGTTCACGGGCGATGCGTTCGGGGTGGCCTATCCTCCCGTGCAGCACGGCACGCGCAAGTACCTCCTCTGCTCGTGCACGCCCACCGATTTTGACGCCGAGGCCGCACGCGAAACGGTCCGGCGCATCGTGGACACCGGCGCCGAGCGCGCCTACTTGACACAGTTCGGCCCCTTTGAATCGGTGAAG
>JAVEWL010000672.1:0-3498 GCA_034004565.1 FCB group bacterium
CCTCACCCCGCCCCTCTCCCAAAGGGAGAGGGAGCCCGTGAAACCCTCACCTTAGCCAATACCACAAATGCTACTGCTTTCCCACACCCTCTCCCTCGGTCTTCCTCCCTCTCCCTTTGGGAGAGGGTCGGGGTGAGGGCTAACGCGTAATCAGATTCTTTCCACCGCCTCCGCCTTCAACGCTCGCGGCCTGGGGTTGTTTTCCTTCAAGCGATACAGCACTTCCCCCGCACGCGGCACAAGCAGCAACCCTTCGTCTTCTTTGTCGCGCCAGTCTTCAGGGTTGATGGTCCGCCAGTCGCGGTAGCCGAGGTTGATGGCTTTGCATTCCTCCTCGGGGATCGAGGTGGCGAGGGTGACCTGGACGCGGCAGTGTTCGACGCCGTCGTCGTAGGTGCCGATGCCGCGCACGTGGGTCGAGTGGGCCAGCACGCCGCCGGGGATGTGGCGGAACTTGTCCATCTGCGCGAGGAAGTAGTCGCGCGTGTGGTAGCCGACCTGCTTGATGAGGTGGCCGTGGGTGACGCTGACCTCGTGGATGTGCGGGCCGTAGATGATGAGTTCGCCGCCGTCGGCCACGACGGGTTCGAGCTTGTACATGCACTTGCCGGCAACCCAGATCTCGTCGTACATCTCGGGGGCCATGGCGAGGACGCTCTTGAAGGGCTTGTCCTTGTAGACGACGTGCACGCGCGACGACAGGTCGGCCGCGGCGCTCCAGGCCTCGTCCATCGAGCCCGCGAAGATGGCCTTGCATTCCTTGCCAACGACGGTGAGGCAGAACGCGAATTTCTCGACGGGCATCATCGACGCGGCGAGATCGACGACCGCGCGCACGGGCGTGTACTTGGTGCCGTTAATCATAGGGTTCGTGATGAGTGCGCCGAGCCAGTGGAATACGTCGATGATTTCCTCGCCCGAGATGCCGGGAAAGAAGTACTTGTTGCCGCCGCTGTAACCGACCACCTCGTGGGGAAACACCGGGCCCACGACGCAGACCAGATCGTATTCAAGGATGAGCTTGTTGATGGTGACGTCAAAGGGTTCGCGCATGAGGCCGCCGGAGATCTCGGCAATCTGCTCCTCGGTGACGGTGCCGAGTTTCGTCAGCGCACTGGGGTCTTTCCAGGCATGGTTAAATACTTCGATGCCGGCATACTTGCCCGCCCGCTCTTCCGGGGTGACGCCCAGCAGCTTGTTGATGGCGTTTTCAGGCATGGGCGGATGCGTGCCGAGCGCGATGAGGTAGTCCATCTTCGCCGCGCGCGGGTGCACGACTTCGTGCAGTACGCGGAACATCTCCGGCATGGGCATGCTGCGCGTGGAATCGGGAATGATAAACAGGACGCGCTTGCCGTCGATGGCTTTCTGTTCGAAGGCTTCGTGGACGACCTCGAACAGGTCGCGTTCGGTTAGAACACCTGCCTCATTGACTCGCTGGATAGGCATTACTTATTCATCCTTGCACTGAAAGCTCAGGCCCGACAGCCGTTCGTGTACGGCATGGTTCGGTGGCCAGATCCGGGCGGTGAAATTGAAGAACTCGCGGCGACGCGGGTAGTCCTTGCGGAGTTTGTCGAACCATGCGGGCCGTTCGCTCGGCGACATGCGGAATGTTTCCCGCAGGGCCGCGTCGTCGTTACGGATATCATACACCGCGAACACGGCACGGCTCACGGCTTCCTGCACCGATTCGAGACTGCCGTCGACGGTGACGACGGGTTCCTCGGGCTTGGGGAGCAGGGGAGTGGGGTCCCAGTTGGCCTCGACGCCGAGGAACGTACAGGCGGCTTCGTAGATCTGGCGCGTGCCGTTGACCTTGCCGTCGAAGGAGTAGCCGGCGATGTGGGGGGAGCCCAGGTAGACGCGCTCGAGCAGGCCGGTATCGATGGCCGGTTCGCCTTCCCAGACGTCGAGGACGGCGGCCTTTATGTGGCCGTCGTCGAGGGCCTTCGCGAGGTCCTTGTTGTTGACCACGGCGCCGCGGGCGCTGTTGATGACGATCGCGCCGCGGTTCAGGAAGTGCAGGAATGCGTCGTTGGCCATGTGGTACGTGGCGTGCGGGCCTTCCTTGGTCAGGGGCACGTGGAAGGTGACGATGTCGCTGTTGTAGATCTCGCCGATGGGGCGGTATTTCGTGACGCCGGTCGCTTCGGCCAGGGGCGGGTCGTTGAGCACGCAGCGCATGCCGAGGGCTTCGGCTTTCTTTGCGACGCGGCTGCCGACG
This sequence comes from FCB group bacterium, assembly GCA_034004565.1. GTDB lineage: Bacteria > Hydrogenedentota > Hydrogenedentia > Hydrogenedentales > SLHB01 > JAVEWL01. The sequence goes on from JAVEWL010000672.1 coordinate 2,228, forward strand.
TTGCCCACGCCGACAATGCCGAGGGTTTTGCCGGCCAGTTCGAACTCGTAGTGGTTCGCGAGGCGCAGCAGGGCGGAGGTGATGTACTGCGCGACGCTGTCGGCGTTGGACCCGGGGGCGCTGGCGTAGGTGATGCCGGCTTCCTGGAAGTAGGCTTTGTCGAGGTGGTCCTCGCCGATGGTGGCGGTCGCGACAAAACGGACGGAGGAGCCGTCGAGCAGCTCGCGGTTGACCTTGGTGACGGAGCGGACCATGAGGAGGTCGGCGTCGCGGACCGTGTCGGCGGTCATGGAGCGTCCGTGGACGGTTACGACCTCGCCCAGCCCCGAGAAGGCCTCGCGGACGTAGGGGATGTTTTCGTCAGCAACGATTTTCATAAGAGATCACCACCAAGACACCAAGACACAAAGGACCACAAAGAAAAGCAATTGCCACAATCAGCCTTGGACCCAATCCAGACGCCTATTTTCTTCACTTCTTTTACTCTAATTACGACTCACCACAAAGGCACAAATGAAGAAGCACGGCGCGAACCTCTTGGCAGTTCTTCGTGTCTTTGTGCCTTTGTGGTGATCTTTTCATTTAATGCTTCCAGGGGGGTGTGTCGGGGAGGAAGCGCTCGAAGTCGACGATGAGCGACGCTTCGTAGTCGCCGGCGAAGGTGTCGTTGAGGAAACGGTCGAGGCCTTCGTTGTGGAAGCGTTCCCACGAGGTCTCCTCTTCGCCGGGGTTGATAGGGAAGAAGAGGGCGCCGTTGGCGCGGGCGGCCTTGAGGTCGCCGTTGGCGTCGCCGATCATGAGCATTTTGGCCTTGTCGTAGCGGCCTTCCGAGCAGAACTTGATGTGCTCGCCTTTCGTGCCCATTTCCTGTCCGGCGATGGCGAAGAGGTAGTGGTCGAGACCCTGCTCTTCCCATTCGCGGACGAGCGCTTCGGTCGGCGTCTGCGAGCAGACCATGATGTCAGCGTGCAGCTTGGCCTTCTCAAGCGATTCGCGCACGAAGGGGAAGGGCGGCAGGCCACCCTTGACGATGTCGGCAACGGTGACGTTGATGGCCTTGCTCCAGGCCAGCGTCTTCTGCATGTCTTCCTCGTCGGGATGGGCCTTGCAGTAGGCTTCGAGGGCCGGATTGCCGAGCTTGGTTTCGTTCTCGATCCAGCGGCGCAGGTTGGGGACGTCGGGCATAGAGACGCCGCGTTGTTGGACCTTGTCCCACAGGGAGAGCAGGTCGAAGGTCATGGTAAGCGCGGGGAAGCGGTTCACGCCGCGCC
>JAVEWL010000040.1:0-16483 GCA_034004565.1 FCB group bacterium
GCGCAAAGGTGATGAAGATCTGCCCCAGCGCGGCCGAGTCCGTGCCCTGCGCAACGCCGGCGGCGTTCACGGTGTGCACGACCGTCGCGCCGTCCTTCCGCGCCGCCACTTCGACACCCAGCGCCGGCGAGATCTCAACATAATCACCGGCGTTCTCCGCGAGCGTTACGCGTTCGACCACCTGAGGCGCGTCGAGGTCGCTCGCGTCGATGGCCGCCAGCTCTTCCTGGGTGACGCCGTAGTAGAGGGCCTCATAGGGGAGCGTGCGCAGGACTTCGCCGTACACGTCAACGTACCCGCGCACGGTAAGGTCGTCTTTCGTGAAGCTGAGGAACTGGAGCCGGTCGTAGCCGCCCGTGCCGTCGCTCCAGCCGCTGAACGGCACAACGGCGACGCCGTCGAACACCGCGAAGGCCTTCACGTCGTTGTACGCGCTGGACCACGACCACTGATCGCCGAAGCTCACGCGCTCGACCAGCGACGGCGCCGCCGGATCGGCCACGTTGAAGAGACTGACGCTGACCTTACGGCCGTCCGTGTTGTCGACACCGAGGGCAAGGAGCCGGTCGCCCATGGGTTCGATGTGGGTTGACCAGCCGGGGACTTCGAGTTCGCCGGTGATTTTCGGATCGAGCGGGTCGGACAGGTCGAGCACGTACAGCGGATCGACCTGGAAGAACGTCACGACGTAGCCGCGCGGACCGTCGAAGCGTGTGGCGAAAAGCGAATCGCCGTGCGCGGTTTCGAAGTCGCGCTCGGCGAGCACCTTCAAGTCGTCCGGGTTGGCAAGGTCTATGGTGGTGAGGTTGACGCGGCGCTCGGGATTCCACACGCTTGAGACGACGCGCAACACGCCGTTGTAGGCGTCCAATTTGTACCGGTCGGCGATCTGACCCTGGACGGCGACGCTGTCGCGGACGCTCATGTCACCGGCCGGGTCGCTGATGTCGACATAGGTGATGGCGGAATTGCCGCTGCTCCAGTCGGGGGCGGCGACAAAGATCGCATCGGGAGTGGCCTGGATAACCGTGCCCTGGCCATTGAACGAGAGCTTGTCGGCCTCGTGGATGTTGCCGATGTCGGAGATGTCGATGCTGGTGACCCAGGATACGCCGGTGGCCTGTTTTTGGACGCTGGAAACGGTGCCGCCTTCCGCGACGTTCCATTGGTATTCGCCGCCGACGGCATAGAGGACATCGCCGACGAGGCGGCTGTCCACGAGGTCGCCTTCGAGGTCGAATTGGGAGACCACCTCGGCTTCGCCCGGCGTCGAAACGTCGACCACGTAGAGGCGGGCGTTTACGTCGAACGAGGCGACATTGTCGAGGACAACATAGCTGCCTGCCTGGCCCACCAGGACATACGCGCGGTCCCCTCGCACAAACAGATCGCGCGGAAACCCGTAGGTCGGAACCTGGGCCAGGATGTTCCGGGTATCGAGGTCGACGAGGGTAAGGCCGCGGTACTGGTTGAGGATGTAAAGAATATTTCCGTCGCGGCGAACGACGTCCGGTTCGACCACCACGCGCGCCGCGCTGCCGCCGGCCCCGCCCTCCGCGTCGGTCAAGGCGTCGCCGAACAGGCCGCCGGGCAGGCCCACGTCGGTGTTACGGCTGGTACCCCGGACATCGGCGCTGGTGAACCGGTTTTCAGGGTTGGGGCGGGGGCAGGCGCTGCACAACAGCAGGAGCAGGACGGGAATACTGAGTTTCCAGGATGTGCGCATGACCGTATCTCCTCCACAAGGCGCGGCCGTAGACCACGCGATGCGCCCCTTGTGCGTTATAACCCGGAATGTAGGCGAAGACAGACCCCGACAGGCGTTTCGCCTGAGAACGAAGCGCCCGGCTTCCATATAGATTGTACCGGAAGGTTGGGGTGGCGTTACAGAGGGGGGATGGAGGGGATGGACTTTGTGGTCGAAAAGCCTTCACCCCGCCTTGTCTGAGGGATATGGAGCCCATGAATGCTCCCCCAAACACCCCAGGTGGACATGCCACCCCCAAACTTGTTTGGGGGTGCTTAAAGGGTAAGGTAAAGACTCGAATCATCGCTTCAGACATTAAGCACCCCCAAACAAGTTTGGAGGTGGCATGTCCGGAAGAGACGTTTGTGGCGGATCGGTCCGGGGATTGTTTCGTCGACCTGACGGTCTCCTTGCAATGGCTCGGGCGTCGTGCATTGAATTCGCATACCTGCTATAGTGACGCACATGGGGCTTAGCGTTGAGCATAGGGAGTGGTTGACGTTGGCGCTCGTGCCGGGTGTCGGCACGACGCACTTTATCCGTTTGCTTGCGCGGTTTCGCACGCCGCGGGCCGTCTTGCGGTCCACGGTCGGGGCGTTGGCGGAGGTCGTGGGGCCGGCGTTGGCGCGGCGCATCAAGGAATACGCCGGCGTTGCCAATATCGAAGAGCAGGAACGGCGCATGGCCGCGTGCGGCGCACGGCTCATTACCCTTGAAGATCCCGACTATCCCACCCATCTTGCGGAAATTTACGATCCGCCGCTGTGTCTTTTCGTGCGTGGCGAGCTTCGGGAGTCGGATGCGCGGGCGGTGGCCGTGGTGGGCACGCGCCGCGCGACGCCGTACGGTTTGAGCATGGCGGAGAAGTTCTCGCGTGAATTGGCCGCCCGCGGCATTACCGTTGTGAGCGGTTTGGCGGCGGGCATCGATGCGGCGGCGCACCGGGCCGCCATCGAAGCCGAGGGACGCACCATTGCCGTGCTGGGTTGTGGCGTCGATGTGGCGTATCCGCCCGAGAACGAGATATTGATGGGACGGGTTGCCCAGCAGGGGTGCGTAGTATCGCAGTTCCCGATGGGCGTGCAACCGGCGCGCGGGCATTTTCCGTACCGGAACCGAATTATCAGTGGGTTGTCGCTGGGAACGCTTATAATCGAGGCGCCGTTGAAGAGCGGTGCGCTGATTACCGCGCGGCAGGCGGCCGAACAGGGGCGCGAGGTGTTTGCGGTGCCGGGACCGGTGGGGAGTTTCACCAGCGAAGGCCCGCACGCGTTGATTCGCGAGGGCGCGAAGCTGGTCGAGAAGGCGGAGGACATTCTGCTGGAACTCGAGTTGCCGGAAGAGCTTGATGCGCCGTTCGCGCCGTTGCCGGAGTTCGTTCCCGAGGAGGCGTGCGAGCCGGAACCGGCGCTTGCGGCGCGGCAGGCCGCGCCGAGGCCGGTGGACGCGAGCCCGGTCGAGAAGAAGGTTCTCGCGTCGCTGACCCCTGAGGGTTCGCACATTGACCGCATCGCGGCCGCGTGCCGCATTTCCATATCCGAGGCACTGAGTTCGCTTACACTGCTCGAACTCAAGGGTCTTGTGCGGCAATTCAGCGGCAAGCGATTTGCCCCGCGATGAAACATCTGCACCACCTGGCCAAAAAGATCCGCAAGGGCGAGAAGATACCCGCGGCGTGGGGCGCCCTGCTCACCGCGCTCACGCCCATTACACGCCTGGGCATGCAACTGCGCCTGGCGCGAAAGCGCACGCGCGTGAAGGCGCACGTTGTCAGCTTCGGAAACATCACCGCGGGCGGCACGGGCAAGACGCCGGCGGTTATCGAGCGCGCCCGGGCGGAGACGCTGGCGGGGCGTCGCGTCGCGGTGCTCACGCGCGGCTACGGGACCGGCGACAGCTCCATCTTCGCCGTTGGCCCGGACGAGCCGGATTCGCCGGAGTGGGCGCGGGTACTTGGCGACGAGCCGGCGTTGATTCGTCGTCGCGTGCCGGGTGTGGCGGTGGTGAAGGGGGCGGACCGCGTGGCCGCCGCGCAACTGGCCGTCGAGCGCTTCGGCTGCGACGTGCTGATACTCGACGATGGGTTTCAGTACGTGTTGCTGGAGCGCGATGAGAATATACTGCTCATCGACGCAACAAATCCGTTCGGAAACGGGCGGCTGATTCCGCGTGGAATCCTTCGGGAACCGTTGATCGCGCTCAGCCGCGCGACCCACTTTGTACTCACGCGCTGCGACCAGGCAAGCGACCTGGGCGGGCTGCTGCGCACGCTCGAAAAGCTCGCGCCGGGGCGGCCGATTCGCAAGACGCGTCATGCTCCGGTAGCGCTGAGGCGATTGAGCGATAGTGCGTCTCTTCCGTTGGAAACGCTGCGCGGGCGGGCAATTGCCGCCGCGTGCGCGATAGGCAATCCGGACGCGTTTTTTGCAACCCTGGAGCGGCTCGGCGCGCGGTTGGTGGAGACGTATCCCTACCGGGACCATTCGTCGTTCACGGTGACTTCGGCCTACCCAATTGTAATCACGGAGAAGGATGCCGTTCGTCTTGCCAACGCCCCCGAGAACATCTGGGCCCTGGAGATTGCGCTGGAGGATGTGGAGTAGCGCGCGGGGGCGCTTTGGGGCTTTGAATAAAAGTGGGGCAACGCTGCGGTTGCAGGGTTGCCCCACGTGTTATTAAGCGGGTCGGTTACAGTTGCAGTACGTCCAACCCCGGGATGGACGAATCCAGCGGGACGGTCTCGATGTGGGTGGCGCCGATCTTGGCGAGTTCGTAGCGAGCCTTGGCGAGGGGGAGTTCCTTTGCCGTGGCGCTCATCTGGACGCTGAACTCGGTGAAATGGACGCCTTCGTTCATCGTGGGCTCGTCGGCGAAGAGGCGGTTCTTCTGGAGGTACTCGAGGATGGCCGGGACCGTTTCTTTGTGTGCATTAAAGAAGAGCAGGACTTTGTCTTCGGCGTAGATCGAGCCGTAGAGGTTCAGGAGGAACATGCGGGCGAGGTCGAGCTTCTCGGGCTTGTCCTTGATGGATGGGTTGACCCAGATGCCCGCTTCGGATTTCATGATCTCGTCGATGATGAAAAGGCCGTAATTGCGTATGGCGCTGCCGGTCTGGGTGATTTCGAGGCCGAAATCGACGGAGCCGTTGACGACCTTGGCTTCGGTTTTGCCCCAGGTCTCGTAGATGACGAGGCCGGAATCGATGCGCGGCGGGGTCTTGAATTTCTGGACGGAGAATTGCTTGTGGGACTCGCCGTAGCCGAGGGCCTTGGCCTTCGCCTGGAACCATTCGAGGGCGAGGTAGGGCATTTCGGAGACCATGGTGAGCAGCGGTTTCTGGGCGAGGAGGCCGGCGAACCATTGGTCGCAGGAACTTTCGGTGCCGCCGGGGCAGATGATGACGATGCGGACTTGTCCCCGCTGGAGCGAAAGGACCTTCTTCAGTTCGATGTCGCGGCCGTATTCGTATTTGAATTCGAGGCTGCGTTCGCGGACCCAGTCGTCGCCGCTGATGGCGACGTCGAGTTCGTCGAGGGCGAGCTGCGAGCCGAATTCCTGGGGACGTCCGTCCCAACCCATCAGGAAGGTCGTGATGGGGAAGGTGCTGGGTCCGCCCTGGTCGTAGCCCTTCGTGGCAAAGCCCGCGTTCTTCAAAAGGTTAATCAGATTGCCGCCGCGCGACGAATCCGCAAGAGATCCCGCCGGAAGCCCCACCAAAAGACGTTCTTCGCTCATTGGTCCTTCTTTCGAGTCAGAAATGCCCGCCGCCATTTAAACACAGGCCTATGCGCAGGAGGCCCGCAACAGTGTGCGCAAGTATGGTCGATCGGGTAGGGAATTCGCAAGAAATGATGAATTATGAATGATTATGAATGAAGAGACAGCCTGGAGTATTGGGTGATTTCATTCATCATTCAGAATCATTTAGAATTCTTTTTCGCTTCGCGTTGGCGGAGGCATTCGGTCAGGGCGATGGCGGCGCTGACGGAGGCGTTGAGGGCGGTGATGGCGCCGGGCAGGGGGATGCGCAGGTGGAAATCGCAACCTTGTGAGACCAGGCGGCGCATGCCTTTGCCTTCGCTGCCGATGACCAGGGCGGTGCGGCCTGTGAGATCGGCTTGCCAGAGGGTTTGCTCGGCGTCGACCTCGAAGCCGGCGATCCAGAAACCCGCTTCCTTGAGGAGTTCGAGCATGCGGGCGACGTTGGCCCCCTCGACGAGGTCGACGTGTTCCATGCCGCCGGCGGCGCTTTTTACGGCGGCGGGGGAGACGGGGGCGCTTCGGTCGCGGGCAAAGAGGACGCCTTGGGCGCCGCAGGCTGCGGCGGTGCGCACAATGGCGCCGAAGTTGTGCGGGTCTTCGATGCAGTCGAGGACGACGACGACGGCCTGGGCGGGGAATTCGCGTTTGACCCACGCCTCGACGCGGAAGAGCGGGAGCGATTCGGCCTCGAGCACGACGCCCTGGTGGACGACGCCTTCGGAGAGGTCGTCGAGGCGGTCGCGCGAGACTTCTTCGATCGGCACGCCGCGCGCGGCTTCTCGTATGGCGTCGATCCCGCGGGTATCTCGCAGCAGGTAGAGCCGGCGAGGCTTGCGCTTGCCCGCGCGGAGCGCCTCCAGAACGGGGATTCGCCCCGCGACGCGTTGTGGCATGATGACTCCCGGAGAACCTATGCGAAAGGCGATGTGCCGCCGCTATTTCTTCTTGTTAAGCTCGTGGACTTCGATCAGTTTTTGCAGGCGCGCCTCGAGGACCTCGACTACGGGTATGTGCTTGTTCAGCGAGGGGGCGTCAATATCGATCAGGTATTGAAGTAATTCCGCGGCATCTTCGTAGGCTTCCCGTTTCTCGTAGAGGCGCACAAGCCGGTACTGGTTGAGGAGGACGTTCTCGCCCGAGGGATAGTTGTCCACCGTCTCCTGGATGATCTTCTCCGCCTTGGAATAGCGCAGCGTCTTCATGAGGTAGTTGCCAAGACTGGTCAGCCCCGCCTCGTTGCGCTTGTCGACCGCGGGGTCCATGCCGATCGTGGCCGCCGTGAACTTCGAGTGCATAAACTCGACGCCGCCGCTGCTGAGTAGCCAGAACACCAGGAAAACGACCAGAACAATCGAAGGCCATTTCAACCAGCTCAGATCCATGGTGCGCTCTCCTACATGCCCGCCAGTGCGCGCAGCTTCGTGATGTACTCGCCGACAATCGGCACATCGATGCCCAGAAACGAGGCGCCCACGGCCAGGGCCGCCAACAACACCAGCAGAATGACGAACTTGACGACAATACTTCTGATGCGCGCCATGTTGAAGGCTTTGGGCTTGGGCATCTGGTCCATCTTGGCCGCCCGCTCGACGAACGACTCGTACTTTTCCTTGCAGGCGGGGCTGCAAAAAACGCCCGTCGAGCCCATGACCTTGCAGGCGTTGCAGATGGGCTTGAGGCAGGCCTTGCAGCGCGCGGCCGCTTCCACCGCGGGATGATTCACACAAGCCGAAAACTCGATTCGAGACGCCATGACGCATCCTCCATCGCCTACACCATTGCCCGTATTGTCCAACATGTTGAACTGCGGATGCAATCCGGGGAAATCCCGATTCTGAATGAAGCGCGCCCCCTCACCCCGCCCCCTCCCCCGATGATTTGTGGCACCCCCAAGCCGGCCTTATGGCTTGGGGGTGTGGGTTAGCGAATGCCTCTGGGCTCCCCTCACCCTACCCCTCTCCCCAGGGAGAGGGAACAAAACTCCAGCAGACTGAAGCGATGGGGTACTCGCGCAATTAGGCGCCCCCCGGCAGGCTCACGCGTCCCTTGCCGTCTCCGTGGCCCTTGAAACCCGTCTCCACAAAATGCGTGAACCGGGCATTGCGATCCATATATCATAGGGGAAACCCTGCAATATCGAGGGGCGAAAAATGGCCTATCCTGCGAACCCAGCGGGTGGAGAATGTGAGGATACTCAAACCATGGCGAAAAAGAAGACTGCGGACAAGGTCTACCTGATTTCCAACGGCGACTTTCGTGAAAGCGCATCCGTCGTCTGCTGGCCCAAGCAGGAAGAGACGATCAAGGAGGTCAAGAAGGCCTTTGCGAAGCTCGGCGTGAAGACCGAGGTGCTGCCGGAGTATGACTCGAAGCGCAAGCACGGATTCATTACGCGGCAGGCGGACGGCGCGAAGATCCTTTCGAAGATCGATCCGGACGCGCCGGTTGTGGTGCTGTTGAGCATCTGGGCGTATTCGCACCACATCTGCAATCCGCTGATCGCGCACCGGGGCCCCATCCTCTTGCTTGCGAATTTCGACGGCACCTGGCCCGGCCTCGTGGCGTTGCTGAACCACACCGCTTCGCTCGACCGCCTGAACAAGAAGCACTCGCGTCTTTGGAGCGAGGGCTTCACGAAAGACGCGGCCTTCATGAAGCAGTTGGAGACGTGGGTGAAGACCGGGAGCGTGTCGCACGACGAGTCGCACGTGACCAACGCCGCCGAACTGAAGGTCACCTCGGCCGCCGACAAGTTCGGCCGCGACCTCGCCGCGGAGATCATCCGCGAAAAGCGCATCATGGGCCAGTTCGACCCGGGCTGCATGGGCATGATGAACGCCGTCATCAACCCGGCAAAGCTGGGCGCCATCGGCATGCCGGTGGAATACCTCAACCAGAGCGACCTCGTTGCCGAGATGAACCTCGTGAGCGACGAGGAGGCGCAACAAAACCTCGATTGGCTCCTTAAGAAGGGCACGTTCTTCGATTGGGGTCCCGATCCGGGCAAGAAACTCACCCATGCGCAGGTCATGTCGCAGATGAAGATGTACTCGGCGGCGGCGCGCTACGTCACGCGCTACGGCCTGAGCGCGATCGGCATTCCCTACCAGCTCGGGCTCGTGCGCTGCGTGCCCGCCTCCGACCTGGTCGAGGGCATGCTCAACAACGCCGACCGGCCGCCCGTGCGCGACCCGGAGACCGGCAAGGTCATCGAGAAGGGCAAGCCTATCGTGCATTTCAACGAAGGCGACATGGGCGCGGGTATTCCGCAGCGACTCATGTACGACATTTACGAACGCAAGGGCATGCCCTCGGAAACGACCCTGCACGACATCCGCTGGGGCCGCGAGTACGACGGCAAGTTCGTGTGGGTGTTCCTGATTTCCGGCGCGGCGCCCCCGGCGCACTTCGGCGGATGGAACAAGACGAACGTGTACCGCCAGGCGGCGATGTACTTCCCGCTGGGCGGCGGCACGTGCTCGGGCGTGTCGAAGCCGGGCACGATCACGTGGGCGCGCTTCTACGAAGCCTTCGGCGAAATCGGCATGGACTGCGGCACCGGCGAGGTGCTCGAGATGCCGGACGCGGAAGTGAAGGAGCGCCTGAAGGCCACCTGCGAAGTGTGGCCGATTGCGAACGTCCACATTCCGGGTTATGGGCGCGACGAACTGATGTCGACGCACATGTCGAACCACATCACCATCGGCTACGGCGACATCCTGCAGGAACTCGTCGCGACCTGCCGCCACCTCGGCATTCCGACACGGGTGGCAGGCGAGGCGCGCAACAGCTTCAAGTAGGCTGAGCGCACGATAACATTGTGGCACCCCCAAGACCGGCTTCATGGTCTTGGGGGTGTTTCTTTTGTAGGCAAGGAGTGATTTCATCCAGGGCTGCATGTATGAGACAGAGCGATTCTTCCTTGCCGAACATGCCCCATGCTGCTAATGTAATACGTCAAGTCGATTGCGCCATATGGAGTCTTATCCATTGGGCGTCACGAGTTCATAGATGGCGATTGGCTCGAACGGACGGCGGTGAGTTCTTCTTCACCGAGGCCCTTATTATCGAATTCCGCTGGGCGACTTGGCAAGCCGGGGAGGGTGGCACATGTTAAGGGCGTTTCGAGTGCTTTGGACCGTGGGCGTGGATGTCTCGATGGCGGTCCTGTTTCTGCTCGTGTGGTTTCGGCCGTATGCCCTGGGCGAACAGAGCGTGCGACGGTTTGCGGTATTCTACATGGTCGAGTTTATGGCAATTCACGCGACGTTTTGTTGGGCTTACATTCCTGAACGGACACCTATACGCTCGAATCGCATTAGCGCTTTTGTCGTAACCGGAATCATGTACACGATTGCCATGGGCTTAATTTCCATGATTGCTGGCAATATCTGGGTGTTGGTCTTCTTCTGGGCGATGCTGATAAGTCACTTTTCCGCGGTTGTGCTTCGGCTACCGGGCCAACAGGATAAACCGTACGCCTCGACTCATTGGGGCATCATGCTCGGTCTCTATATCGCTTGCCTGGTTCTCACGATGACATTCATTCCCATGCCGGCCTTTGGGATCACGCCGGAAGTCATCGCCGCAGTGCGTCCCCCCGGCGTGACCGTGAAAAGTGTTCCGGCGGATGAGCCCTATCGGTGCATTGCATTTGGCGTTGTATATTGCACGAGTCTTGCGATTTGGACGCTTATTCGCGAACGGACCTCCCTTCGACGTGCCGGCAACCCTCAATGCGCTGGTTCGATGTAGTGTGCGCATTGCCAACGATTCCGGTGGGGTGAGAGTTCATGCGTCCTTGCTGTCCTTGTGGTCCTTGTGGTCCCTTTCTCGCCCACACCCCCAGGGAACGGCGCTGAAGACTACGGCATCCTCAACGTTCCGACGGCGTTGCGCATGGCCTTCAGGAGGGTTGGGGTATAGGTCTCGACCTTGTAGAAGCCGCTCTGGATGCGCTCGAAGGGCGTGTCGCCTTCGCCGAGATAATTGCGGTTTTCGAGGGCCGCGTTGATCTCGGGGATGTTGAGTTTGCGCAGGGCCTCGTCGAGATTGGACCAGCCCCAGTTGTTCTTGTAGCCGTGACGCCCCTGCCATTGTTCCGCGGCGCTTACGAAGGCTTCCAGCGCGTCGGCGGCGCGTGCGCGGTCCGTGGCTGGGGCCATCGCAGCTTCGTGGAAACGGTAGAGCGCGGCATTCAAGCGGAGTTGCAGGATTAGGTCGTCCACGAAACGCCTTACGTCGCCGAAGAGAAAACCTCGCAGTGGCCCGGGCTTTAGCGCATCCGCCGGCAGCGCCCCGAGCGCATCGGCGATCGCGTTCGCATTGGCGCCGTCGCCTGCAATGGATTTCCATGCGTCGACGATGAGCGCGCCCTGCCCGGGAATCAGGTCGTCGGCGAACCGAACGTAGTCCGCGTCGGCCACGGGCAAGCCTTGCGCGCCGCGCGCGAAGGCGAAGGTGTTGGGCAGTTGCACGCAGTGGGTCTGCGCATTGCCCATGGTGCCGCGGGCGCCGCCGTCGTGTCCGGCCTTGAACGCGCTCTCGCCGCCGAAATTGATGCGCGGGAAGGAAGGCTCGCCTTCGATTGCGCCGTAGGAAAAAGTCATCACGCGGTCGCGCATGTTGAGCGCGTCGGCCACGCCCGCGCCGCGCCCGCTCGCGATGCCCCAGGGTTCGGGCTTGAGGCGCGCCAGCAGAGAAATGGCGTCCTCAACCTCGGCCTGTTCGCCCATGGCGAACTCGCCGGTCAGGTAGTAGCGGCAATAGGATTCCCAACCGACGTGGATCCAGTAGAACAATTCCATACCAGGGCGTACGCGGTCGAGCATTTTGCGGTGCGCGCCGAGGAGGTAGGCGAACTCGACGTTGTTCGAGCCGGGATAGCCGCCCGGATCGCTGTCGATGATGGCGACGCCGTCGGCCGCGGCCAGTTCTCGGAAGAGCTTCTCGCGGCGGTCGACGAGGCGGCCCAGCGCCACCGCATCGGCGGGGTCAACGCGGTAGTCGCAGTAGAAAAAGGGGCGCTGCTCGAAGGTGTACTTCGCGGCCTCGGCGTCCTTGGGGGCGACGTTGGGACAGAGCGTGATGAACACGCGCATGTTGTGCTCGCGGTGGGCGGTGTCGATGACTTTGGCGATCTTGGCGAGGCTTTCGCGGTCACTGTCGGTTAGCGGTTCGGGCATGGTCTCGAGCACGGGCCAGATGAGGACGGTGTTGTAGCCGACCTTGTGCAGGGCATCGAGGTAGCCGCGCCAGTCGTCGAGGGTCCAGGTCCGGGCCGCGTAGGGATGGTTGTAGGACCAGTGCTGGTGCACGTACATCCCGACAATCTTCTGTGGCATGGGAGTCTCCTGGGCGGCGGCAAGGGGCGCGAGCAACACCAGGGCGGACGCAATCCAACGCAGGTTCACCGTATGACCTCCTGGGGGGCGTGCAAATCGAGCTGCATTTCAACGGAATCGTCCGGGTGCCGGAACGTATGATCGCGTACAATCTCGAAGCCGAGCCGCGTATAGAGTTTCAGGGCGCGCTCGTTTTCCTTCAGAACGGTGAGGCCGACGCTGCGCTTCTGCAACACGTTGCGTCCGAGCGCGAGCAGGTAGGCCATGAACATGCTGCCGAGACCAAGCTCCTGGTATTCGTCGCGCAAGCCGATGCCCAGGTGCGGCACGTCGGCCGACACGTTCATGTAGAAGAAGTGCGCGAAAACCCGCCCGCCGTGCTCGTTGGCGACAAGGCTGAGGTCGTAGCCGTCCATGGCGCGGTCTACCACGGTGCGCATCGCCTCGACGGAAGTGTCGGTGTAGGGTTCGAAGAAATAGCTGCTCCGCGCGGACAGCGAGCGATAGAACTCGGACAGGCGGGGCGCATCGTCACGGCGGACCTGACGCACGGAAAAGTTCATCAGGCCGCGCGGCAAGTCCGCGGAATGTGGTTCGTCGGTATCCATGTTCGCACCCTCCGCTAAGAGCGTAGCAACATGGAACAACGGGAGCAACTTTGAAGGCAATTCTGAATGATGAATTCTGAATGATGAATGAAGAGCGCCCCCTTACCCCAACCCTCTCCCCCGATGGGGGAGAGGGGCCAAGTCCACCAAGTCCAGTGGCCGTTCTGTCCCTCTCTCACCCATCGGGGGAGAGGGTTTTACAAGGGTGAGGGGGCGCTCTTCATTCATCATTCAGCATTCACAATTCAGAAATCCTTCAAGCTCTTGTCGAGAAAGGCGAAGGCCTCGGCTTGCATTTCGGTGTTGAAGACGTGGGGGACGGGCCAGAGCTTGGTGATTAGCTTTTCGGGCACGCCGCGGCGTGCCCAGACGCCCTGCATTTTGGTGTAGCTCGCTTCAACGCCGGGGACGGGGAAGAGGGGGTCCTCGGTGCCGTTGAAGAAGAGCATGGGTTTCGGGCAGGCAATGGAGGCAACGTCGGGGTAATCGAGCAGATTGCGGATGCCGGGCAGGAGCATGCTGAAGGCGGACTGGCCGGTGGTCTGGTTGTTACCCTCGGCCATCAGGGTCGGGGTGTCGCCCATCCAGCAGATGGCTGCGCCGCACTTCACGATGTCGGTCGCGGCGCAAAGGCTCCAGGTGCGATGCGCGCCCATGGACAGGCCCACGCAGCCGATGCGGCCGGGGTCGACCTCGGGCAGGCTTTGAACAAACTCCGCGCTGCGGATGTCGTCATAGACGATGTTCCCCGCCCACGACATGCCCAGTTGCAGCATGTTGGCGGCGAGGGCCTGCTGCTCGGCGTGATCGGGCCCTTCGAAGCGGCCGCGGTCGCCCCAGAACAGCGCATCGGTCGCGAACACGACATAGCCGCGCCGGGCAAGCTCGTCGCCGATCCACGTGCCGCCGTAGCATTGGTTGACCCAGTCCTGCGCGTCCTGGAGTTTTTCGGGCGTGACCCCGAAGGGCTTCACCACCTTCTCCTTGCCGATGGTGAAGTGCGCCCCGTGATCGTGCAGCGCGAGAATGGCCGGGTGAGGTCCCGGAGCTTTGGGAACCAGCAGATACGCCTCGACCCGCGAATCGGCCGAGAGGTTGAACGCGAGCTTGCGCGCTTCGTAATCGCCGCGATCTTCCACCGCAAGCACCAGCGCGTCAATCGGCGCGCGCGGCGGCGGCGTCTGAAGCGTCTCAAGATGAACCTGCCGCGCCTTCACGCGCCACTCGTCAAACGGAAGTCCCGACGCCGCCTGCCCAAGCGGGAAGTCCATTCGCCGCACGCGCGCCTCAGAAAACACCGGCAGCTTCGCCCGCATCCCGTAGCGCTGGATTTCGGCCGGCGTTTGCTCCGGCTTGGGCCGCCGGTCGGGTGCGCGATCGAGGACGAGGCGGAGCTTCTCATTCTTGTTGAATAGGCGCTCGGCGGGACGGTGCGCGAGGTAGAAGGAGAGCACCTCGCCGAAATAGACGAGACCGTCGGGCGGCGCGCTGCCGATGCCCACCACGCCTTCGGTGTAGTCGCGCGTATCGTCGCGGTCGGCCGGCTTGACGTAGAGGTCGTAGATGGTCTTGCCCTCGGGAAGCGCGCCGGGATTGCTTTCCCAGCCATTGAGGCCCGACAGAATCGTGCCGGTCCGCTCAAACCCGTTTACGCGCGCCTGAAGGACGGTTTCGATGGCATCGAGCAGGTTGTCGATGGGTTCGCCGCGCTCCTCAAGCACCATCGCGGAAAGTGCGAGTTGCGCGGCGTGCTCGAGTCCCTGGTTGATGAGTGTCCGCGAGCTCCTGGGGTGCGGATAGCGCCAGCCGCCGGCCGGGTCCACCGTCGACGCGAGGAAGTCCGCCACGGCCCGGACCACGTCGCGCAGTTTCGGTTCGTCGGGGCACGCGCGCAGCAGATCCGGCAGGCCCGTCAGCGCGTAACCAATGATGTAGGGCTTTGCATACGGCGAATCGGTGCCGTGCGCATCGTCGTCCATGAAGGGCCCATCCGGCACGATCAGTTGTCCGCCCTGGCTGAAAAGGTCGCCGGGCGAAAGTTTCTCGCGCAGTTCGCGGAATAAGCGCAATGCCTCGTCGCGGTATTCTTCGAGGCCGGTCCAGCGGTAGAGATGCATGAAGTCGGTCGCATCGCCGATGTTGCGCGCCTCGCCGGTGTTGACGTGGACGTGTTTCTTCGCATAGGCCACCTGCGCGCGCAACGCGGCGAGCATGCGCGGGTCCCCGGTTTCCTCATAGGCCAGGAAGAAGCTGTCGATGCCTTTCGTGCAGAAGGTCGAGGCCTCGTTCAGGCGCCACATGAAATTCTGATCGCCCTCGTGCGTCTTGTCGTTCGCGGCGACGGCATTGTTGTAGCGTGTGCCGCCGACGCCTTCGTTCTCGCCCCACCAGAGCGACAAATCGTACATGTTCGAGCACCAGAGCACGACGGTATCGAGCAACTCGCGATCGCCGGAGCGCCAGCCTTCCTCGAAGATCGCGCGGCCGTGGTTCAAGCGGTTCATGCCGTATGCGCCGGGCGGTGCGGTCTCGTTGAAAGCCGTGACGTTGCCGTAGTCGTCGCCTTGGAGCACGGATTTGTTGATGGCGTCGAAGGTGTATTGGCGCAGGTCGGCGAGGACGGGCCATAAAGATATCGCAGGTTCGGGACTCGTCCCGTAGACGCGACCGAACTCTGATGCGTCGACGCTTGCGCGTGTGTCGGGCTCGAGGCGTGGGGTCCAGTCTGTGTGCCCGGGTTTTCCGATGACGACGGCGGCACGGCGCCATGTGCCCGGCTGGAAAGGAACACCCTCATCCGATGCGCAGCGCAGGAAGCTGATTTCACTGGCGACCTCCACGCGACCGCGGCGCTCGTGCGGCGCGATGGGGAACGTCATGCTCCACGCGCCGTCGCTGGATTGAAGCACACAGGGCGCGCCGTCCTTGAAGTAATGCGGAGACTGCGCGGGGAACGTCGTGCCCGTCACGCGCCAGCCGAAATCGGGCACGGTGCCGTCGGCGGGGTCCGTCTGCTGCACGTGCGCCTGCACCGCCACCGTGCCGAGCGCATCCAGCTTCGCCTCGAGGATGCGCGCGCCCTTCTCCGCCGGCACGAGCAAACGCACCCAGGCATAATGCGAGCCGCATTCAACCGTCTCGGGCACTGGGGTGGACAAAGGCGCGGTCAAGCCGGGGAAGATCAGCGTTCCGGTCAGCGCGAGCGCGTCGTTGCGGTAAAGCTTGAAGCCGTCGGCGGTGAGCTCGATGCGCGTGTCGCCGAGCCCGGCGGAGACGGCGCCGTTGTCGGCGGTGATCTTGCCCGACGCGGGTTGAGGCTCCGCAAGCGCGAGGGAGAACCGGACGTCGCCGGGGGCGGCGAATTCGTAAGGAAAAGTGACCATGCCACGGCGCACGGACTCGGGCTGGCCCGGGTGCAGCGTCAATACGCGCAGGTCGACGGGGAATCCGCGGTCGTTGGCGCGCGCCTTCAGGGCGAGATCCTTGGGTAACGCGCCCGGCGCAAAGGGAAGCGAGAGACGCACGGTTTGAACGCCCGCGGCCTCGGCATGGACCGTGAATGCGGGCAGGTCGCCGATGACGCCCTCGCGAATGCCCTGTGCATTTACGGGAGGCTCCTCGAAACGGAAGCGCGCGCTCCAGGTGTCGGCCTGCGTTTGTGCCTGCGCGTAAGCAGCGCACGCCAAGCCCATGATCCACAACCACCGCCGCGCTCGCATCATGGCAATTCTCCTCCCACGCATGGCTCGCATGCATTCCGGCTACGTCGATTCAGAGTAGCAAGGCCGCAGGGGGCAATGCGAGGAGACCGCAAGGTCGACGAAGCAATCCCCGGACCCGGAAGGCAAAGTTCACAACCAACATGTCACTGAAGAGATCCTTCACAAGCTCTCAGGATGACAAGATGCGGTAGCGCCCGGCCTCTGTGCCGGGCGTCTTCCTACCTCTCGCTCATCAAGGAGAGGATCTTACAAGGGCAAAGGGGCATCCCTCCGGTCGCGTCTACGTGCCGAAAGCGGATA
>JAVEWL010000673.1:0-3496 GCA_034004565.1 FCB group bacterium
GCCAATCATCAGACCGCGCGGAATCCACCGGCGCGCCATTCCCCGTTCCGGGGATATCCAGAACAGAAAATAGACCAGTGCGAGGAACAGCGTCTGCAGCGCGACTCCCACAGGCGTTCCCCACAGGGCACCCACACGCAACAAATGCAGAAACGGAGCCGACAGCGGACCTCCGAAGGCGCTGACGACATCCGCAATACTGGGCATGACCAGGAAGTGGAAGAAGATTCCCAAGACCCACAGCGCCACCAGCCACAGTAGAAATGGGCGGGCATTCGCACGCCGCTTCCGTTTGACCGCAAGCGATACCTCGTCTCGCTTCTCCCAAGGCAACGAGAAGTAAAGCACCAGGTAAACCACAACGGCGGTGCCGCCGGTCAGCAGCAACGCCAGCACGAACACCGCGCGCAGGTTCCACGCATCCAGCCCGAAGAAATCCGCCAGCCCGGCGCATACGCCACCCAGTTGGCGGCCTTCCCACTTCTTCACGAGCCTGGCCCGATCCGCGCGACGCCGCTCCACATCCTCGACGGCCCCCTTCGACATGGCCTGCCGCAGGGTGTCGTAATCGTCAGCCGAGATTCGGCCGTCCCGCAACAACGCGTCCAACTGCTCTTCTGCGCTTGACTCGGCGTTGCTCATAACACCTCCCCTGCGCGGCTACCCTAGGGCGCATCGATTTTGGCAATCAGTTCCGCGGCCTTGGCGGCGGTAAGCGCCCCCGAAGCCACCTTCTGAAGAATCAGCTTGCGTTCGTCTTCCTTGGAGCGTAGTTGTTGATAATGCGCGATGAGACGGTCCAGCCGCGACCGGATCGCGGCGTATCCCATATCCCCCTCGGCCGCCAGCGCCTTGATGCTGAAATCCGCCAGCAGGTATTTCTCGAGGAACTCCTGCTCATCGGCATCCAACAATTGAAACAGTGTCTGCCGAAACCGTCCCCGAATCTCCGTGCCGCAAACCGTACATTGCATCGCCACGGCCCGCAGCGGCACCGAGCAGTAAGGACATTCCGGCTGTAGTGGCATATTCATTCTATTGAAATAATAATCGGAATCATCCAAAGAGTCAAGATAAAAATTCGACTTATTGAGTGCCTTTTCTAATTTTATCACACACAGGGAACTTTGCCAAACAGTCAGGATGAATTCACTCGTCTCTTCGCTTGAAAGGATCTTCTCCTCAGGAACGCTCCGGCGCCACCCGGAGAATGCAAAAGTCGTGCAGAAAGGGTGGGCCCCATCCGCAGGTTCAATCTTGAATCGATCTTGACCGCTTTGCGCTTGCATTCTCAGCTTCTGGTCTAGTCTTTCCAGCATGGTCTGAGCGGTTGCGTGAGTGGTCCGTTTGGCAGTCACCGGTCTTCAAGAACGCCGGAGCGCGCGCAGACGGTCACGCTACCTATCAAAGGACGCTGGACGGACCACTAGACCGGATCAGGATTGAATCCGCATGCTTATGGTGTGAGCCGTTCAGGTTTGCATCCCGCAAAAAGATGTGGATGCAAACCTGAACCGGCGTAGTCCAGGAAGAATGTCCCAAACACAGCATTTACCAAAGCTCACTTCTCCGAGTCAGCCGTGTGGAAACCGATACGTTTCCGTTTGGAGGGTTCCGGCGCCATGAGTGCCCGGACGGCGACGACGAGGGCGCGGATAGACTCGTCGTGTTGTTCGAGCTTGCGTTCGACCGCCTGGACGCGCGCGGTGAGTTCCTGGCCGGCGAAGAGCACCTCGCGCAGCTTGATGAAAGCCCGCACGACGTAGATGCTCATCTCTACGGCACGAGCGGAGTTAAGCACGTTGGCGGCCATAATTGCGCCGTGCTCGGTGAATGCGTTGGGCAGATACTTTCTGTGTTGGCCACGACCGGGCTTTAAGATCGCATTTTGCGATCTTAAAGCGTCCCATTCCTCCACAAGTAACTGAAGCATGAAGTCTTCCGGGAAACGATCGGGATTGCGCTTCACTTGTTCGTTAAGCCGACTCGTCGTGACGCCGTAGAGCCTGGCCAGGTCCGAGTCCAGGATCACCCTTCTTCCGCGGATTGTCCGAACGAGTTCTTCGATGGCGGGCAGGCTCTTGGTTTGGTCGCTCATCTCAGCAGGCTCCCTTTCCGGCTCAGCTTCAGTTTCCACAGGGCAATCCAGCACATGCGCAGGAGCAGAACGCCGTGTTTCCAGCGGCGGATCTTGATATCGCCATAGGTGCGGGCGCGGTAGTGGACGGGGATTTCGTGGATGCGGAGGTTGAGCCTGGCGGCGCCGAAGAGGAGGTCAAAATCTCCGAAGGGGTCGAAGTCGCCGAAGTGGGCGCGGTTGTCGCGGATGGCTTCATAGTCCCGCTTGCGGAGGGCCTTGGTGCCGCAGAGGGTGTCGGTGACGCGCTGGCCGAGGAGCCACGTAAATATCCGGCCAAAGGCCTTGTTGGCGAGGCGGTTGAGGAACCGCATCGCGCCGGGCTCCATGGGGTGGACAAGACGGGTACCGTTGACGACATCGCCCCGACCCTCGACGATCGCGGCGTAGAACGCGGGAAGCGCTTCGGGCGGCACGGTCAGATCCGAGTCGAGGATCATCAGCACGTCGCCCTTGGCGGCCTCGAAACCCTTGCGAACCGCATCGCCCTTCCCGAGGGAAAGCATCTTGCCGGTGCGGGCTTCGCGGCTACCGGGGGGGACTTGGTGAATAAGGGTGATGTCCTTGGAGACAAGGTATTCTTCGATGAGGCACTGGATTTCTTCGACCGTGCCGTCGGTCGAGTCGCCGTCGACGAAGATCAGTTCCGTGTGCAAGCCCATGGCGGGTGTGCGTTCGACGGCGCCGCGGATGTTGCCGAGTTCGTTGCGGGTGGGGATGATGACGGAAACGCTGAGCTCGAGCGGTTGCGGCGCCTCCGTATGGCTCGACATCGCATCCCCCGAGTTGATGTGCCGCCCCGTTGTCTGAAAAGCAAGAACAGCCCCACCCCGGAAATGCCCCGAGCTTACAGCGAAACGCGCTCCGGCAGCGACGTTTGCTCGTCGGTATCCGGGACTTCCATCACGCCGAACAGCATCTCGGCCTCGGCGGCGACGTTGCCGTCGATCTTCGCCACGGCGCGAACCTTGATGGCGTTGCGCCGCACGTGCACCAGTTCCGCCTCGACGACGATCTGGTCGCCGGGGGTGACGGTGCGGCGGAAGCGCGCCTTCTCGATGCCCAGGAAGAACGGGAAGCGCCTGGAGTCCGGATTACCATCAAAGAGCAGAGGCGAACTTACCTGCGCCATGACTTCCATAATCAGCACGGCGGGCATGACAGGCAGGTTGGGCCAGTGGCCTTGAAAAAACGGCTCGTTCGCGGTGACATTCTTAATCCCAATCACCCGTTCGTTCGGCACGAACGAGATGATCCGGTCCACGAGCAGAAAGGGAAAGCGGTGCGGAATGAGCTTCATGATGGTATTGACGTCGAACGCCGAACCAAGCAGGACTTTCTGGCCGTTGGAGGACGACG
>JAVEWL010000674.1:0-3491 GCA_034004565.1 FCB group bacterium
TCTTCCGATCTGTGGATTGACTGGGATTCGATTCCTGCATCATCGCCGCTCCTCCCGTTGAGTGAGATGAATCTCCCCGCCCCCTAGCGAGTAGTTTCATTTTAGATGGGATGAATTGGCAGATACAATGCAAACGTGGCTGGTGCATCGAGGGGAAGCGCAAGGAAGGGTCTTTTGATGGGGCTCAGTTTTCGACACCGAATGATACGTGTCGTTTTGGTCGCGCTGGTTTTGCCTGGCTATTGTTTAGGGTGTTCGGGCGGAACCATCGAAGAGACGCTGTTTGCCGGCGAAGCGCAGGGAACTACCTATTCGATAAAGGTTGCGGCGGGTGGGCTGAGCAAGGAACAGAAGCATGAGCTTGAAGCGGCCATCCGCCGGCGGTTCGACGAAATTGACCGCGCGATGTCGCTGTACCGTGAGGATTCGGAATTGGCCGCGTTTAACCGGCAGCAAACCACGGAGCCGATTCGCGTTTGCCGGGAGTTTATTGAGGTGTTTCAGGCCGCGCGCGCGGTGAGTGAGGCCAGCGACGGGGCGCTCGACGTGACCGTTGCTCCGCTGGTTTCGGCCTGGGGTTTCGGGCCGGCGAAGCGAAAGGATCCCTTGCCTCCGTCCGATGTCGAGATTACCGAATTGCTTCAGCGGGTGGGCTTCCGGGGTATCGAGATTGATGCCTCCGCGGGAACGATACGAAAGACACGGTCTGATCTTGAGTGCGACGTAAACGGAATTGCCCAAGGGTATACCGTGGACAAGCTTGCCGAGGATTTGCAGTTGTTAGGGTATTCGAACTACCTCGTGGAAGTGGGCGGCGAGGTGAGGGCACGTGGCCGCAACGCAAGAGGAACATGCTGGCAGGTTGCCATCGAAAAACCGATCGCGGAGGGCGGAGAGTATCAGAAGGTTTTGTCTCTGGATAGTTTAAGTTTGACCACTGCCGGGGACTACCGCAACTACATCGAACAAAACGGTGTGCGGCTTTCTCACAGCATCGACCCGCGTACGGGGCGCCCGATTTCCCATTCGCTGGCGTCGGTTAGCGTTATTCACGCCGATTGCGCTATGGCGGACGGGTATGATACCGCCTTGATGGTGCTTGGGCCGGAGAAAGGCTATGAGCTGGCGGTGAAAAAAGGCTTGGCCGCGCTTTTCATAATCCACGGCGCGGAGGGGTATGAAGTGAAGGCCACTCCGGCATTTGATTCAATTGCGGGCAGGCACCTGCCCTGAGTCGGTAGCCGTTCCGTGGGCGAATAGGGCACAGTCACCTAACGCGCTTCTGATTTCAGCGCAACTTCTTGCTGCAATTCACTGCTGGGGGGAGATGGCGGAAAGCTCCGCAAGTTTCCGATCCAGAACTGCGATTACCTCGTTGCGCCGTTCCTGTTCCGCCTTGCGCCAGGCCTCAAGCGGCTCCACCGGTTGCGGTTTTCTGGGGGGCAGTTCGTTTTTCAAAAGCGTCTCGACGTTCATGAGAAGTTCCTGGCTGTTGCTTTCGAGCAGCTTCGAGCCTGTTGGATTTTCGAGCGCCCTGCGCAAGTATTGGTAGCCTTCGGGCTGGTTGTGCCGGGCCAGGATAAGGGCACTGAGACGAAGGACGTGGATATTGGCGGCATTGGCGACGATTTCCTTGAGATAGGGGATAGCCGCCTCACCATAGGCTTTGTCCATTCTATCGACAAGTTGGGACAGGTTTGGTTTGGAGGTGTCGTTTCCGGTTTGCAGGATACTTTCCGTTATGCGGGGCAGGTCTTGCGGATCTGGCATGCAGGTCAGGCATGTGAGTGCTTGCTCGTTAAGCTTCGGGTTCTCCGCGGCTTCCCGGAGGAGCGGCCGGTATTCGGTGAGTTTGTTGACGGCGATATACGAAAGAAACTCCGGGGGAAGGGCGCTTTTCTTTTTGAGGGCAGTTATTGCGGTGCGCACCGCGTCGTTCATCTTCGTCCTGTGCTCCGCCGCCAATCCGTAACAGCGTTCAAGAATTCTAAGAAACTCTGACACGTCCTTGATGCGTGCTTCGGGCGCGTCCACGAATCCCTGGATGGCAGTAGCCGCCATTTCATCGACATCGGAGGCGTAGAGGTCGGTTCGGGTTGCGACGTGGTCTTTCAAGGCGCCGTAGGGGCCCTTTTCGGCCAGAAGCGCGAGGACAGTTGGGCGAATGGACTCCGCCGGGAAGAAATTCAGCATGTTCCATGCGCAATTGTGACCGCCTCCGATCGCAAGATGGGGCTTGAGTAGATTGAATTCGGCCGGTTCTGGGTTGGCCACGAGCGACGGGAGGTACTCGCCCACGAGGGTTTCGGGATCAGAGGGTATTGCAGTTTCCAGTTGGCGGCGAAAGGTTTCCAACTGCTCGTCCGTGGGTTGCTCTGCGTGAAACGGAAACCATTCTGAACAGAATTCCTCCGCCCGGCGGCCATATTTCAGTGCTACCAAGCGTACTTCGTAGTCACCCGGTGCGCTGATCTTGTATCGAAGATGTAGCGGCAGCCGGCTGAGGCCGGGTGGCTGCGGTCCGGGCATCGAGCCACGAGAATTCAACCACTCGGATGGCACGGGGGAGAGGGGTTGGCCGTTGCGCCGGACCTCGAAGTCATACCGCGCGGAGTCTTCCCACTGGAGAGCGAAGGGAAACGAAGGCCAGATGGTCACCGGTTGTGGCTGGAATTCAGAGGAGCCGTTGTCTGGACTTACGGAGGCACACTCAATTCGGACCCAGATTGGCATGCTCGCGAACGTCGGAGACTCTACATGGAGGGTGTGTTGGTGGAGCGGGATGTCGGGTCCGGATAGCGGTGTGCCGAGCAGTACGAACGGGAGCATGATCAGTTGCACCAACATACTTGGCCTTTCGCCGTATCACGGCTGACGCGGTACTTGCTGCGTCTGTACGATGATTCTTCCATGAGTATAGGTGCGGGCCTTGCCCTCCGCAATTCCGGGACGAAGGTTGGCGCGGAGCCTTCATTCTTGCTGTGCCGCGCGGTGCTTGATACTCTCATCGCGTAAGAAGGTATTGAAGTGCCGTCGAAATATCCGAACCTTGAATCCATTCACATCCAGAGGCTGAACGTTGTCACACGATTGTCTACAAGTCTTCCATCCGCTCATTCGGGAGTGGTTCTCCGAGCGAGTAGGGGAACCTACGGATATTCAGGCGCGGGCGTGGCCGGCGATTGCCGAGGGGCGCAACGTGCTCATCACCGCGCCGACGGGCAGCGGCAAGACGCTCGCGGCGTTCCTGTGGGCCATCGACAGCCTCGTGCGGGGCGACTGGGGCACCGGCGTCACGCGCGTGTTGTACGTGTCACCGTTGAAGGCGCTGAACAACGATGTGCAGCGCAACCTGCTTGCGCCGCTGGCGCAGATTCGGCGGCGATTCCAGGAGGCGGGCGAGCCGTTCCCGGATATCCGTGTGCTGACGCGCAGCGGCGAAACGACGTCGACCGAGCGGCGGCGGATGCTCACGCGACCACCGGAGATCC
>JAVEWL010000675.1:0-3489 GCA_034004565.1 FCB group bacterium
CCGGGCACACCCGGCTGTACCGCGCGCACCAGGTAGACCGCGTGCCCGCCCGAGGCGGAGCCGTCGCCCATCGCGCCCAGAATGGATCGCACGGCATCTTCAAGTTTTCCACGGCGCACCTCCGAGAACGCGACGAGCATGACGAAGAACGTCAGCATCAGGCTCATCAAATCCGCGTAAGTCACCATCCAGCCGGGCGCCCGAGGCGGCTCGGGCTTCCTCCGCCGCGGCCCAATCATGCGGCCCGCCCGTAGCGTACGCGTTCGCGGGCGGCGGGCGCCACGAACGCCTTCAGCTTCTGCGCAACCACGTAGGGGCTCTCGCCCGACTGGATGCTCAGAATGCCTTCAATAATAATCTCGCGCGCGAGCATTTCGTTGTTCGTGCGCACGCGCAGCTTGCCGGCCGCGGGCAGAAACACCATGTTGGCCAGCAGCACGCCGTACAGGGTCGTCAAAATTGCAACCGCCATGCCGTGCCCGATCCGCGCGGGATCGTTCAAGGTCATGAACATGTGCACAAGCCCCACCAGCGTCCCGATCATCCCGTAGGCCGGCGCGAAATTGCCCATCGCCAACAGTATCGACTGTCCCGACATGTGCCGCTCTTCCGTGAAGGCCAGATCCGTCAGCAGAATTTCCTTAATCAAATCGGGCGATGCGCCGTCGACGGCCATCTGAAGGCCGCGGCGCATGAACTCGTCTTCGGTCGTGCGCGTTTCGCCTTCGAGCGAGAGCACGCCTTCGCGGCGCGCCTCACCTGCGTAGCGCACGAGCCGCGCAATGAGTTCTTCGGGCGGAACCGACTTGTGAATGAAAGCGTTCTTCACGGTGGCCATCACGCTCAACACTTCCGACAGCGGATAGTTGATGAGCGTGGAGGCCATGGTCCCTCCCAGCACGATGACGATCGAGGGAAGGCTGAAGAACGCACCGGCCTCGCCGCCCATCAGGACGGCCACGATCATCAGAACGACGCCCGAGACGAGCCCGATTACGGTTGCGACATCCATTTGCGTGCCCCGTCATGCCCACGTGTCGCCGGACCGCCTTTCCGCGTTCGCCGGACAGGCCGATTGCCCGTCGGTCCCTCGTCGGATGCGGAAAGAAAACCCCAGCATTAGGGTTACATTGTACCACC
The DNA here is from genome assembly GCA_034004565.1 of FCB group bacterium. Lineage (GTDB taxonomy): Bacteria > Hydrogenedentota > Hydrogenedentia > Hydrogenedentales > SLHB01 > JAVEWL01. The sequence continues at coordinate 1,141 of JAVEWL010000675.1, forward strand.
GACCGCAGATAACCACAATATTTTGTGTTACAGGCCTGCGATTGGGATATGGCAACCGCGCCAGGGTGGCGACGACATGGGATAAGTGTATAGCTTTTTGGTTTTAATGTAAAGATGGAATTTAGTGAGTTGGTTGCGGGCGCTGCGACTGGGGGTTGGAGGGTTCGAGATTGTGCCATTTCATGCTCGCGGTAGTCTGCTCGTCATAACTCCCATGACTCCCATACCTCCCATGGGAAGTATGGGACTCATGGGAGTTATGGGAAGGATAAAAAAAAGACCGGCCGCGGGTGGCGGCCGGTCCTTTGGGGATGCTAACGGTTAGCGGACGAGGTTTACGGTTTCCTGCATGAGGGTGTCGGCGGTGGTAATGGTCCGGGCGTTGGCCTGGAAACCGCGCTGTGTGACGATGAGATTGCTGAACTCAGTACCGAGGTCGACGTTGGAGCCTTCGAGCACGCCGCCGGAGACCTGGCCGCGTCCGCCTTCGCTGGCAAGCCCGATTTGGGGCACGCCGGAACCGGCGGTCTCACGGAACATGTTGTTGCCTTCGCGGGAGAGGCCGCCGACGTTGGAGAAGTTGGCGACGGCCACCTGGCCGAGCACGGCGGTCAGGCCGTTGGTGAAGACGCCGTTGATGACGCCGCCTTTACCGATGTTGAAGCTGGAGAGGGTGCCGCGGGGATAGCCGTCCTGGCTGGAGACGGTGACATCGCTGTTGGCGACGAGGTTGGTGACGTTGTTGAACTGGACGTTGAATTCGAAGGGATCGTTGGGATAGGCGGCCTGGGGTCCGAGCTGCGCGTTGGTGATGGCGATCTCGGGGGCGTCGGCCGCGCGGGCGGTGAAGGCGGCGCCGGACATGGTGCCCTCGGCGACCATGGCGCCCTCGGTATCGAAGAGAACCGTGCCGCTTCCAACGTTGCTGACGACCGGCGGGACCGATCCATCGGTATAGGTGGCACTCCAGTCCCAGGCGTTGCGCTCGGCGCCGCCGACGGTGACAGGGTCGCGCATGGTAAAGGTCATAGTGACTTCACGGGGGGTGCCCTGGGAATCGTATACGGTCATCATGCGCTCGACGCTGGTTCCCGCGGCCACGCTCGAGTTGAGGTTGCCCTGCAGGTTGGCGTTCTCGGTCGAGCGCACGATGGCGGCGCCGCCCACGGGGATGGTGATGTTTCCGACGGCCGTGTTGGTGTCGATGTTGCCGGCGCCGTCGGCCATGTAGCCCTGGACGGACATACCCGTGGCGGGGTCGACGAGCACGCCGTTGGCGTTGAGGGCGAAGGAACCGTCACGCGTGTAGGTGTTGCCGGTGCCGTCGCTGAGCACGAAGAAGCCCGAGCCCTGGATGGCGAGATCGGAGGAGACGCCGGTGGTGACCAGCGAGCCCTGCACGTGGTTCACGTCGATACTGGCGATGCGCACGCCCAGGCCGACTTCCGAGGGGTTGGTGCCGCCGAAGCTGCCGTCGGGCCCGCGCGCGCCTTCGATGGTCTGCGAGAAGAGGTCCTGGAACACGACGCGCGAGCCGCGGTAGCCGGTGGTGTTGACGTTGGCGATGTTGTTGGCGACCACGTCGATGCGGCGCTGGTGCGCTTGCAGGCCCGTAACGCCGGTATAGATAGCAGTACCCATGTGAAATTTCTCCCGTGATTCGCGCCGCGTCAATCAATCGGCGGCGCGGAGGGCTTCCCGTGAGGGACCGGCCCATGCCCATTTTCGTTAGTATGCTGTGGTTGAATCTTTCGGCAGCACGACGGCGCTGTCGATGTTGGTAAAGAGGTTGTTGCCCGCTTCGGCTTGCGGTACGACGGTGATGACCGTGCGGTTGGGGACGCTGACCAGGAGGGCCATGCGGTCCATGAGGACCAAGGACTCCCGCGACCCTTTCTGCGCCAGCTCATCGACCGCTCGATCCAGCCTCATTCGGTCGTTGCCCGTAAGGGTCAACTCGCGGCTGTCGAGGCGTCGTTGCGCGTGGGCCGAGAACTTCATTCGTCCGGCGCTTTCCATCTCCTTGCCCAGCACGTCGGCGAAGGCCGTGGACTTCGCGGCGGTCTGCTGGGGTAGGGAAGAGGGACCCGTGCGCGCGGACGCCGCGCCCAGATCGATGGGGCGTATCATGACGTGCTGTCCGTCGTGACGGCCGGGGCCGGGTCGATGGACAAGACGTTGGCCATCGACACAAGCTTGTCGCCGACAGTGAGGTACACCAGGCTGCCGTTCATCTGGACACGGGATACGGTTCCCTGCGCCGCGTTGCCGTCGGTGTCAAGGCCGATGATCTTGCGGCCCAGCAGGCTGTTGGCCGTCATGAAGTTGAGCTGGTCGATGTTGCCGCTC
>JAVEWL010000676.1:0-3484 GCA_034004565.1 FCB group bacterium
GTATGGCAGGAGAGGGGTCTTAGGGAAGGCCGCTCCCGGTAGCGTTATCAACGCAATCGGAAGCGGCCTTGGTCTTTTTTTGGGGTTCATGTTCCCAATCGTGCTCGACAAGCATCCTGGCGCGAGTACGATCCCGGGGCCTGCGTGTGGCACAATGGCGGGCAGTCGCAATCGAGGAGCACTGCCATGTCGCACAAGAACGCCATCTCACGCCGTACCGCCATGTCCACCCTGGCCGCGGGAGCCGCCGGTTCCCAGCTGGCCGCGAACGCGGAAGCGCAGGGCGACCCCGCCGCCGCACCGTTGAAAGGCCGTCTTAAACAGTCGGTCTGCAAATGGTGCTACAACAAAATCCCGCTGGACGAGTTCTGCCAGCAGGTGAAGCCGCTGGGCTTGCTGTCGGTGGAACTGCTCGGAGAAGCGGAGTGGCCCATCGTGAAACAGCACGGCCTCACCTGCGCCATGGCGAACGGGCCGAGCGGCATTTCGGATGGGTGGAACGAGCCGAAGGATCACGACAAGCTCGTGGCGGAATCGGAACGGCTGTTGCCCCTCGTCAAGGAAGCGGGCCTGCCGAACATGATCGTCTTCTCGGGCAACCGGCGCGGCATGGACGACGCCGCCGGACTGAAGAATTGCGCGAAGGGCCTGAAACGCATCATGCCGCTGGCGGAAGACCTCGGCGTGACGGTCTGCATGGAACTGCTGAACAGCAAGCGCAATCACAAGGACTACATGTGCGACCGCACTCCGTGGGGCGTGGCGCTCTGCCAGGAGATCGGGTCGGACCGGTTCAAGCTCCTCTACGACATCTACCACATGCAAATCATGGAAGGCGATATCATCGCCACCATCCAGGAGTACCACCCCTACATCGGCCATTACCACACCGGCGGCGTGCCCGGCCGCAACGAGATCGACGAGACGCAGGAACTCACCTACGCGACCATCTGCAAAGCCATCGTCGACACCGGATTCACCGGCTACCTCGCGCAGGAGTTCATCCCCAAGCGCGAAGATCCCATCGCATCGCTCGCCCAAGGCGTGCGCATCTGCGACGTGTAAGGGGAGCGGCGCGTGGTTACCATCACGAACTGAGCTTGTTGCGAAAACGGTGTGACTGAATACTACATCCCCCTTGATCCCCCTTCAAAGGGGGAATCGCGCAAAACCGAATCTATTAACTTACACGTCGTCATGAGCACTGGAGGCCAGTCTTTTGAGATCTGAATCGCAACGCAAAGCGTTGCGAAAATTCCCCCTTTGAAGGGGTGCAGATCTGGGAATACCGCGAATTCTGTAATAAATAAATAGTTGTGGACTCCTTCGGTGTTGGCCTAGAATTTTGTTGTAACACAAACCAAGGCACAACGTTCGAAAGGAGCCCACAACAATGGTCGATGCAATGGTAGATGCCGCAATGGCCGAGTTCAAACAGATTTTGAATCGCTTTTGTGAAAAACGGGACTTGTCGAAGCTGACACCAGAATTGGCCGAGCAGTTGTGCGGTGGTCTGCGGGAGGCTTTGGCCGGCGCGGGACTCGAAGCGTTCCGAACGTTTTTGCAGAGCTACGAGACGGAGCTGGACGTGGTGCGTGATACTCATGGAAAGATGTATCGCTTCAAGAAGGTGCGGAACCGCTCGTTTATGACGCCTTTTGGATTGTTGAACCTGAAACGGCGGTGCTACCAGGACAAAAGGGATACGACAAGCTACGTTCCTCTGGATGCGGCCTGGGGGATGGAGGGACAGTATTTGACGCCCCAGGTGCGTGAGGCGGTGTTGTTCGCGTGCGCGCTGGTTACGCCGGAGGAGACCGTGCAACTGCTTGGGAAATGCGCCTTGTTTAAGCCCGATCCATCGACCATTAAACGGGAGGTGGTGAATACCGGCAAGCGGATTCAGGCACAGCGAGACGCTGTGGACCAACAACTGCGGGCCGAAGAGCCTGTGCCCGAAGAGTCCCGGGCCTTGGTGGTCAGCGCCGATGGCGCCACGGTTCTCATGAATGAAAAAGGCGTCCATTTCGGGCGCTGTGCCGAACGTCCCGGCGGCAACGAATCCGGCCAACGGCCTACCGCCTACCGCGTGGCCATGGTGGGTAGTGTTTCCCACTACGGCGCGCCCGAAGCTCCTGGCGAGAGCCCCAAACGCCTGCAAACCCGGTACGTTGCCCATATGCCCGAACGGGGATGCCCCACGTTCAAAAGCCTTTTGGAGGCCGAGTTGGAGCATGCTGAACGCCACGCGCCCGCGCAAGCACAGCGGATTCTGCTGCTGGATGGAGCGCGCGAACTGTGGAGTTACTTTGACAAGAATCCCCGCTACGATACCTATCATCGTTGCATCGATTTCTGGCATACGATGGAACACCTTTCCGTAGCTGCCCACGCGCTGCACGGCAACGGCGAGGCCGCCAAGCGATGGTATGACAAATACTCCCGCATCCTGCTCGAATCCGATGACGGTGCCCAACGCATCTGCCGTTCCATCGACTACTACGAACCCAAGATAAAGCGAACTAAAACCAACCAAAAACATCTTGAAGAACAACGCACCTTCTTCCGGCGCAACGGCTGCCGGATGCCCTACGCCACTTTCCGCACAAACGGCTGGCCCATCGGAAGCGGTCCCATAGAAGCCGCCTGCAAAACCCTGGTGAAAACCCGCATGTGTCGAAGCGGGATGCGCTGGACGCGAAGCGGCGGACAGCACATCCTCAACCTGCGCACCTACGTCAAATCCAACCGATGGAGCCAAGCATGGCAACATATCAAGCAATTGGAAAACGCCGCATGAAGCGGTACTCACAGAACTGCACCCCTTCAAAGGGGGAATTGTGCATAAGCGCAATCATCGGCGTGTTCAAGCGTATCCCTGCTCCGGACTTGATCTGTTCCCCTACTTCAACACTCTACGGAGTGTTGCGCGATTTTCCCCCTTTGAAGGGGGATCAAGGGGGATGTTCTTGGGGTTCTTCTTCGAGCCAGCAGTTACATAGGTGGGCACTGACTTGAACGTGCTCGCTCGAAAGACGCGTTGTTTCGCCGCGACTATAAATCGAGCGATTCGTTTTGATACAATGAGGTTGGATTAATTTTGAGGTGTTTCGATGCGAAACGAGAAGAAATCGACGGGACCGCAAGTGCTGGTCGCTCATGGGGATGTCCCCTACGCCGCGACGCTTGCGCGCCATCTGGAAAGTCATGGCCATGCCGTTGAGCAGTGCCATGACGCCAAGGGTGTGCTGCGGTTGGTTGGCCGTAAAGTGTTTGATGTCATTGTCTTAGATTTGAGCCTGAGCCGCCAGGCGGATATGGAGTTGGTGTCCTTTATCCGGCGGAGCAGCGCCCGTTCCAGATTGATCCTGCTCTTTGAAATGACGAAGTTGGACCGCGCCTTGGAGGGCATTCGGCAGGGGGCCTTCTTCTATTTGCCGGAAACTAGCGCGCCGTCGGACGTGTCCCTGGTGGTCAACAAGGC
>JAVEWL010000677.1:0-3483 GCA_034004565.1 FCB group bacterium
TAGATGTACTTGCCCTCTTCGAGCAGGAGCCCTGTCTTGACCGCCTGGTTGGCCTCGTCGCCGTGCATGGGACGGAGGTCAAGCTGTGGCAACCGGAACCACAGCGCCCCCAGCGCAACGCCCAGCAACAGCACAGCGAATATGATGTCGTTCTTCTTAATGCCCATGGCCGCATAGTGTGGCGAAACGCCGCGCAAACCGCAAGAAGACCGCCCATGCCGTATCAATAGCACAAGATGCGCCCGGCTCAGCGCCCTCGCTACCGTTCCTTGCTGTTATTCTCTCGCATCTGTACAATACTCGGTTGGGGAGTCGCTCGCGCCCACGAGGCATTCTATTGTGTCGGCTTCGCTCGTGATACTCACGATCGGCATTCCCACCGGCCCGCCGGAATCTTTCGTGGCAGGCAACAATTGCGGGAGCCATTCCGTCCGAACCCTGGGCAGAGTCTTGAAGCCGACACCGGGGAACGCCACAACATGTCTTTTATCGACCGTATCATTGAACGTGCGAAGACCTCCCTCCAGCACATCGTCCTGCCGGAGCCCGAAGACGACCGCACCCTCGAGGCCGCCGACAAGATCGTCGAACGCGGCATTGCCAAGGTGACGCTCGTCGGCGACGAAGCCCTCGTCCGCGAAAGGCTGAAGGCCCTCGGCATCACGCGCGAATTCAACATCGTCGACCCGGCTACGGCGTCCTGGCGGGGTGAATTCGAGGCGGAACTGCTCGAAATGCGCAAGGCGAAAGGAATGACCCCCGAGGTTGCCGCGCAAACTATGGGCATTGCCATCCCGCACGCGATCATGATGCTGCACAAGGGTCTTGCCGACGGCCTCGTCGCGGGTGCGATTCACTCCACCGGCGATACGCTGCGTCCCGCGCTGCAAATCCTGAAAACCGCCCCCGGCTGCTCGCTCGTGTCGGCCTTCTTCTTCATGGCGAAGGAAGAGCAGGTTTTCCTCTACGCCGACTGCGGCCTCGTCGAAGATCCCGACGCGAGCCAACTCGCCGACATCGCCGTGGCCTCGGCTGGCACAGCCCTTGCATTTGGTTTAGAACCTTATGTGGCGATGCTGTCCTACTCGACCAAGGGCTCGGCCAAGAGCCGGCTCACCGAGAAGGTGGTGGAAGCCACGCGCCTGGCGCAAGAGCGCGCTTTGGAACGCTTTGGCGCCGATTCGCCTGTGCGGATTGACGGTGAACTTCAGGGCGATGCCGCCTTGGTGCCGGGTGTCGCGGCGCGAAAGGCGAAAGACAGTACTGTAGCGGGCAGAGCACAAGTGCTCATTTTCCCCGACCTTGATGCAGGCAACATTGCCTACAAGTTGACGGAGCGGCTGGGCGGCTACGAAGCCTATGGCCCGATCCTGCAAGGCTTGCGGTTGCCGGTCAACGACCTGTCCCGCGGGTGCTCGGCCGAGGATATTGTTGGCGTGGCGGCTGTGACCGCTGTACAGAGCCAGATGCTTAAGAAATCGTAACCGGATTCTCCGGTTGACGAGCAGTTGGAGTATTGGATTCATGAAAATCCTGGTGTTGAATTCGGGGTCGTCGTCCATCAAGTACAAGGTGTTCGACTGCGAGCAGGGCGACAAGGTGCTCGCGCAGGGCCAGGTCGAGCGTATCGGCCTCCCAAACCCCATTCTGCGCTGCTCCTGCGACATGACCCGGGATCCGAATTGCAACGACATCATCCTGGGCAATCGCTCCAAGATCGAGGTACCCGACCACACCGCGGCCATGAGTCTCATTTGCAAACTCCTCCTCGACGAGCGCTGCCCGATCATCAAGGATCTGTCCGAAATCGCCGGCGTGGGGCACCGCGTGGTTCACGGCGGCGAGTTCTTCTCCGAATCTGTCGTCATCGACGACGAAGTTACCGAACGCATCCGCGAATGCGCGCGCCTGGCACCGTTGCACAACCCGCCGGCGCTCCGCGGCATCGAGGCGGTGAATCGCGCCTTCCCGGACGCGGTGCAGGTGGCCGTGTTCGATACCGCGTTCCACGCGAGTATTCCGAGGAAGGCGTACCTGTACCCGCTTCCCATGAGCCTGTACGAGAAGCACGGCATCCGCAAGTACGGCTTCCACGGCACCTCGCACCTCTATGTGTCGCGCCGCGCCGCGGAAATCCTGGGCAAGCCCATCGAAGAGACCAAGATCATCACCTGCCACCTCGGCAACGGCAGCAGCATCACGGCCGTCAAGGGCGGCAAGTCCGTCGACACCAGCATGGGCCTCACGCCGCTCGCGGGCGTCATGATGGGAACGCGTTCCGGCGACCTCGATCCCTACATTCCGATCTTCATGATCAAGGAACTCGGAATGTCGGCCGACGAGGTCGAGCGCAAGCTCAACAAGGAAAGCGGATTCCTGGGCATCTGCAAATACACCGACGTGCGCGATATCGAACGTCTCGCGAAGGAAGGCGACCCGGATGCCGACCTCGCGCTCGAAATGTTCGCGTACCGCGTGGCCAACTTCGTCGGCGCCTACGCCATGGCGCTCGACGGCGTGGATGCCATCGTGTTCACGGGCGGCATCGGCGAGAAGGATGCCGATATGCGCGTCCGCATCCTGCGCAACGCGGCCTACCTCGGTGTGCAGGTCGATCCCGAACTGAATGCGCGGGCGGAAATCAATGTCGCCACCAAGGGGTCGAAGGTCGCGGCGCTCGTGATTCCCACGGACGAAGAGAAAGTCATCGCGCGCGACACCGCCCGGCTTGTCGAGGCGAGCCAGGAGGCCTTCGCGAAATAGGCGCGCGTTCTGAGGTATAGTTGTGCTTTCACGGCCGGGCTACTCAGCCCGGCCGTTTCGCAACGTGGCGGAGGCGACGGAGGCAGCAATGGCAATCCCCAAGGATCGTGATCCCATCGAACTGTTCCAGGAGTGGTACGCCGAGGCGCAGAAGCTCGCCCTCGAAGAACCCACTGCCATGACCCTCGCCACGGCCGATCCCTCGGGCCGTCCGCACCTGCGCGTGGTCCTGCTGAAAGGCCTCGACGAACGCGGCTTCGTCTTCTACACCAACCTGACCAGTCCCAAGGCCGGCGAGCTACGCGACAATCCTTTCGCGGCGCTGTGCTTCCACTGGATGCCCGTGGGCCGGCAGGTGCGCGTCGAAGGCCGCGTCGAGGCGGTGACCGATGCCGAAGCCGACGCCTACTTCGTGTCGCGCCCCCGCCAAAGCCAGATCGCGGCCTGGGCCTCCAAGCAGTCCCAGCCCATGGAAACCCGCTTCGAACTCGAAAAGCGCGTCGCCAAGTACGCCCTCAAATGGGCCGTCGGCAACCTGCCGAGGCCTGAATTCTGGTCCGGATTTCGCGTCGTTCCCGACATGATCGAGTTCTGGAACGTGCGGCCCTACCGCCTGCACGACCGCGTCCGCTACACCCGAAGCGAGAACACCCCCTGGAAAGCCGAAGAGCTCTTCCCCTAGTACATTGTCAGCCGTACTATGCCAGGTGGCTTCTTTCC
>JAVEWL010000678.1:0-3478 GCA_034004565.1 FCB group bacterium
ACGGGGTCGATTACAACCTGTGGCTGGGGCCGGCTCCGGAACATGCGTTCACGGAGAATCGCTTCCATTACAACTGGCATTACATGTGGGACTACGGCAACGGCGACCTCGGCAACCAGGGGGTGCACCAGATGGACATCGCCCGTTGGGGCTTGGGTGTCGGCATGCCGAGCCGGGTCTCCGCGATGGGCGGCATGTTCCTGTTCGACGACGACAAGGAAGTGCCGAACACCGTCACGGCGTCGTACTGGTATCCGGACGCGGGCAAGAAGGGCTTGATGCTCGAGTTTGAAGTGCGCCCGTGGCTGACGAACTACGAAGGCACGACGAAGATTGAAGACAATCCCATCAAGGGCGGCGCCAAGGTTGGCGACAAGTACGTCGGCGGCGGTCGCGTGGCCAACCTCTTCTACGGCTCCGAAGGCTACATGGTCGTCGACAACTACAGCCGCTACCAGACCTTCATGGGCGAAACGGGCGAGCCCGGACCGGAAAACGAAGCGACCGGCGACCACTGGGGCAACTTCCTCGCGGCCGTCAAAGCACGCGACCCCAAGATGCTCAACGCCGAGATCGAAGAAGGCCACCTCTCCTCGGCGCTGTGCCACCTCGGACTCATCAGCGCGCGCCTGGGCCGGTCTCTCAACCTCGACCCCAAGACCGAAACCATCGTCGGCGACAATGAAGCCAGCCAATACCTTACCCGTTCGTACCGTGACCCGTTCGTGGTCAAGGCGATCGAGGCCTAAACCCTACGCCAAGAACACTCCCCCGGATGCGGGCAACCGCCCCGACCGGGGGCTTTTCTGTAAGGGCCGAGAAAGAATGGGAGTTATGGGAAGCATGGGAGTCATGAATCCCATCGGCCCCATTACTCTCATGACTCCCATAACTCCCATGCCTGCGCCGCCGCACCCTAAAGCCGCACCCCGCCGCCGCCGATAACGATCACAGGGAAACCGGAGGTACGGGCGCATCTCCGGCCAAGGAGATCACACGCATGGATGCTATACAGTCGAACTCTGTCTTGCAGGGCCGGTCCTTGAACGCCATATTGAACAAGGGCCTGGCAAGCCGCAATGCGGCACCCTCAACCACCACCTCTGCTCCCGCGACCGGCGCCGCCGTATCGTCCGCGCCCACCACCGCCACCGATTTCGAGGCGATGGTCTATCAATCGCAAATGCAAAAGACGTCCCTGTCGCTCCAGTACAGCCAGGCCGCGGCGCAAATGTCCGCGGACGGTACGACCGCCACCGCATCGTCCCGGCAACTCGAGTTCTCGTTTGCCGCCGAATCGCGCACCGAGCAACTGGCCCTGTTCAACCAGCGCACCACCACCACGGCCGAGGGTATGAGCCAAACACAGCAGACGCAGTTTCTGGCCATGAGCCGCAGCATGTCGGTCCGGTTCAAGGTGTCTATCTCGATGTCGGCCGAATCGCTCCAGAGCTACTCGAACACCGCGGACGCCCTCAAAACCACCGGCGACCCCTCGCTCGACAAGTTCCTCGCCCTGACGCAGAAGATGTTCGGCAAGGACGACGACACGCTCAAGGACCTCATGAAATTCCTCGAGCGCATGGTCAGCGGAAACCCCAGCGCCGACGAGAAGATGGACAAGCTCCTCGACGACTTGTCCAAGCTCGCGCAGGCTAAGAAAGGCGGGCAACAGGCCGAAGGCGCCACAGCACAGGCGCAGACCTTCCAGCTTGAGTTCGAATTCAGCTTCGAATCGAGCGAGATGCGGATCGAGCAGGTCCGCGTGCAGCAAGCGGATCCGCTCGTGCTCGATCTCGACGACGACGGCATCGAACTGACCGATCACACCCAGGGCGCCCAATTCGACATCCGCGGCAGCGGCGTCGGGGTACGGACGGCCTTCGTGAACGGCGGCGACGCCTTCCTCGCGCTCGACCGCAACGGCAACGGCCGTATCGATAACGGCACGGAACTGTTCGGCGACCAGAACGGCGCGGCCAACGGCTTCGAGGAATTGCGCAGCTTTGACACCAATTCCGACGGCGTCATCAACGCGAGCGATGCGGACTTCGACAAGCTGCAACTGTTTCGCGACGACGGCGACGGCATTTCGGAAACCGGAGAATTGATGAGCCTCGCGGACGCGGGCATCGCCGAAATCAGCCTCAACTACGCGAACACGAACACCGCCGCTTCCGGCGGCAACCGCCTTGCGCAGACGGCCCTGTACAAGCGCCACGACGGCACCTTCGGCAAGGCCGCCGACGTGCTCCTGAACTTCGTCGCATAGAAAAATGTAACCCCGAATTCCCATTCGGGGTCTTTGGGTTCAGGGGTGGCGCTACAAAGAAGAAGCAAAGACCCCGAATGGGAATTCGGGGTTACATCTGCCCTACGCCCGCTCGATGCCGAAGGGCACGCTCGCGACGACGGAGGTGCGGAAGTCCGTGATGTCCTCCGCGATGCGCATGGCCTGTCGCCGCGAATCGCAAATGCCGAAGAGGGTCGGCCCGCTGCCGCTCATGGCCGCGGCAATGCACCCTTTTCGCAGGAGCATTTCTTTCGTTTCGCCGAGGGCGGATTGGTCCGGAAACACGACCTCTTCAAAGCGGTTGAACACGGCTTCGTCGAGCCGTCCTTTGTCGAGCGCGTACAGCGCATCGCGGAAGGCCGCGGTGCGACCCGCGAACAGGGGCGAGTCGCACATCCGCAGGCGCGGACTGGTGTAGACGCGCGCCGTGCTGACGGGCACGCGGGGGTGCAGCAGCACAAACCACGTCTGGGGCAAAGGCTCGAGCCGCATCAATTCTTCGCCGCGGCCCGTGGCGGCCGCCGTGCCGCCCACGAGGCAATACGGCACGTCCGAGCCCAGCTCCAGCGCGTATTGCCGCAGGATGCCGAGCGGCAGCCGCAACTCCCACAAATCGTTCAGGCCGATCAGCGCCGCCGCGGCATTGCCCGAGCCGCCCGCGAGGCCCGCCGCAATGGGGATCTTCTTGTCAAGCCGGATGTGAACGCCCCGCATGCAGCCCGTGCGCTCGCGCAACAGTTCCGCCGCGCGATACGCGAGATTCGTGTCCACCCCGCCCAGCTCCGGCGCATCGCAATCCAGCAGCGTGCCGCCGTCGCGCTCGGTGAATGTAAGCCGATCCGACAGGTTTACCGTCTGAAATATCGTCTCAATATTGTGATAGGCGTCCCGGCGCCGCGACACGACGTCCAGGTACAGATTGATCTTCGCAAACGATTCGTATGCGACCGATGTGGCCACAGTTCGACTCCTTCCGCAACAGGAGGTGAATTGCCCAGCCCTACAGGGCAAACATTATGTACGATTCGAGCCTGCGGATAAAGCGGGCGAAGCCTTGGCCGTTACGGCAATCCTTCGACCCTTGTGGAAGCGACATCGTATTTGGGTGGCACCTTCAAGCCGCCTGACGAAGTCGCGCGGCTTGTGGGTGTCTTCCTCCCTCTCCCCCTGGGAGAGGGTTGGGGT
>JAVEWL010000679.1:0-3474 GCA_034004565.1 FCB group bacterium
CCTTCGTGGTGAGCTTGCGGTTACCCAATCCTGAGCATCCTGACAATCCTGGTATCCAGTCAAAAGAAAAACACCCCCAAGCCATGAAGCCGGCTTGGGGGTGCCACAACGCTCAGAGGGACAGGGGCGCCGTGAGGGGCATTCGGCCTCTGCACGCTGTGCCTCGCTTTGGGCAATCCCTATCCGCGGAGGTATTTCAGCCAGAGCAGCATCAGGCGGAGGTTAATGAAGAAGTACACCAGCCGGCTCCGGAATGTGCCGCCGGCGCCGTCGCCGATCGTGACCTTGACGCGCTCGACATTATTGGTCTCGTCCGCTTCGACGACGTGGTTCTCCGGATCCACCACCGACTCCAGCCAATACTCGCCCGCAGGCAAATCCGTGATGTCGATCCACTGGTCGGGCAAGTCCTTCGAATAGATATCCTCGAAGCCCACCGAAATCCCCTGCACGAGCCCTTCGCAACTGTCGTACTTGGCGCCGGGCCGGAAGTTGGTCAACGTGGGGTCATAGGCGCGGCTGTCGCGCAGACAGAACGAGGTCTTCTCGCCGCCGGCAACGATTTCACCCACGCCGCCGTTTTCCGTGATCTCCCGCAGGCGATATTCAGCCCAGTCTTCAAGGTGGATGTGGTCGTGCTCCGGATGGTGGATAAAACGCCCCGCCGGAAGGTCGTAATACGACCCGTCGGAACGGAACACGCGCTGCATGACGTCCTGCGATCCGTCCTCATTCGCCGGCAGCAGCCCGTAGACGTACATATCGCCCAGCCCGATGTTCGGCGTGGCGTTCGAGAGCAGCAGGTGCGTTCGGCCCGGCACGATGGACGTCGAGACCGCGTAATCCATCAGGAAGGCCCGGTCGACGATCATGTCGGGCAACCAATCGACGGGCTCCGCCGCCGACACCGCACCGCACAAAAGAACTAAGAGCGCGCTTGTGAATCGCATGGGAGGTTCTCCTTGCAGAGAAGGTGCAATAGGAAGTGGCGATTAACCGGTGGGTTCACAGTAATCGGCAACGAGGGCGGTGTCAAGCGGAAGATAAACGCTACAGCAAATGCAGTATCTTCCGGTTCACGTTGGGGAAGGCATACAAGTCAAACTGTCCCCGCGGGACCCACCTCAGGTCGTCGTGCGCGTTGGCTTTGGGCGTACCCTTCGCGAGGGCGCAGGCATAGAGCGACAACCGCACCTTCAGGTGCGAGTACGCATGATCCACCACCGCCACCACGCCGCCCACCTTCACCTCGACGCCCAGGTGCTCCCGCGCGATGCGGTGCAGCGCGTCCGCGTGGCTCTCGCCCGGTTCAACCTTCCCGCCGGGAAACTCCCACAATCCGCTCAACAGCCCCTTGGCTGGGCGCTTCGCAAGAAGATAGCGGCCGTTGCGACGGATGATAAGCCCGACAGTTTCGTGGAAGGGAACGGCCTTGCGCGCCTTGCGTACGGGGCGCAGCTCCTGCGTGCCGAGTTGAAAAGCAAGGCAGTGTTTTCGTACAGGGCACTCGCCGCAGCGCGGCCCGCGCGGCACGCAGATCCGCGCACCGAGTTCCATCATGCCCTGGTTGAAATCGCCCGGCGCATCGCGCGGCACCAGCGTCGCCGCGCGCTCCCACAGCGCCTCCGTCATCGCCGGGTCGTCGATCGATTCCTCCACGTCCAGCAGGCGCGAAAGCACGCGCTTGACGTTGCCGTCCAGCACCGGCGCCCGAACGCCATACGCGATGCTCGCAACCGCGCCGGCCGTGTAGCGCCCCACGCCCGGCAGCGATTGCCATTCCTCAAGCGTCGCGGGGAGCAACCCGTTTCGCTCGTTTAGAATGACTCTCGCCGCCTTCTGCATATTGCGTGCGCGCGCGTAATACCCCAGCCCTTCCCAAGCCTTCAGCACGCGTTCCTCGTCCGCCGCGGCCAGCGCCGCCACGGTCGGAAACGCGGCAATGAACCGCTCGTAATACGGCAACCCCTGATCGACGCGCGTCTGCTGCAAGAGGATTTCGGAGAGCCAGATGGCATACGGATCCCGCGTGCGCCGCCAGGGCAGATCCCGCGCCTCACGCCCGTACCATTCCAGCAAATGCCTGCGAATCCCGCGAATATCTTTCGGAAGGAAGTCTCTCATTGCACCTCAAGAACATGCGCAGGGAACCTGTTTATGCCGCCCCCATGCGTCATTGCGAGGAGGCGTTCCTGGCCGACGAAGCAATCCCGGGACGGAATGGCCACCAACCACCCCTCCCGACATGCCACCTCCAAACTTTTTTGGGGGTGCTTCAGAACCGACGCGATCGGGAGAAGCTTCCCCCCTACCCCTCCATCGGGGGAGAGGGTTGGGGTGAGGGGGCACTCTTTCGCGTCGATCCCACCCACAGGCCACGCGACGGCGTCACGCGGCTTGAAGGTGCCACCCGGAGAGAAGCCACCCGACGTCGGAGGCTGACAAAGCGTTAGCGATCCTCGGTTTCTTCGGCGCGGCCGTTGCGGTTTCCGGCGGAGAGCGCCTGGAGCCGGCGCACGAGTTCGGCCAGTGTGCGGGCCTGACCGGAGAGCTCTTCGCTTGCGGCGGCGGCTTCTTCGGAGTTGGCGGCGGTGGACTGCGTGACCCGATCGAGTTCGGCCACGGCGATGTTGATCTGGGCGAGGCCCTGCGACTGTTCCTGGGTGGCGGTGGAAACTTCGGTGCTGACGCCGGCCATGTGTCCGGCGTTCCGGCCGATTTCGCTCAGGATTTCAGCGACTTCGTTGCTCACGGCAACGCCGTCTTGGGCATTCTTCTGGGATTCTTCGATGAGAACGGTGGTGTTCTTGGCGGCTTCGGCGCTGCGTTGGGCGAGGTTTCGCACTTCTTCGGCGACGACGGCAAAGCCCTTGCCCGCTTCGCCGGCGCGCGCGGCCTCGACGGCGGCATTCAGGGCGAGCAGGTTGGTTTGGAACGCGATTTCGTCGATGGTCTTGAGGATCTTGGCCGTATCGTCGGAGGAGGTCTTGATGCGGGCGATGGCGTCGGCCATGCGTTCCATGGCCTGTGCGCCGCGCGCGGAGGCGTCGCGCATGCCGGCGGCCATGGCGTTGGCCTGGCCGGCGCTTTCGGCATTGTGGGTCGTTTGCGCGGTGAGTTCTTCGAGGGCCGCGGAGGTTTCCTCGAGGCTGGAGGCCTGGATGCCCGCGCCCTCGGCCATTTCCTGGCTCGAACGGGCCACTTCCTCGGAGGCGGACCCGACCTGGCCGGCGCCGGCGGTGAGATCGGCAATGACGAGGTTCAGCGGTCCCAGGATGGACCGCGTAATTCCGACGACGAAGAACACCAGCACAATGGCGAACACCACTCCCGCGACGGCGAAGGTCCAGAAGCCGCGCTTGACGTGCCTGTTTGCGGAATCGGCCTGATCGACGACGGTCTGGCGGTTTTCCTGGATGTGCGCGGATCGTTCGTTGACGAGATCGCTGCTGCCCTGGACCTTGGTTTGAATCG
>JAVEWL010000680.1:0-3468 GCA_034004565.1 FCB group bacterium
CCATTCCCGGCCATCGAAATCGGTGAAGGCTCGTCCGCGCAGGTAGCCGGGCTCGGTGGCGGCCACCACGCGCAGGGCGGCTTTGTCCTCTTCCGAGCTCTTGGTGTGGGCGATGCTGCCCAGGCGCGCGGAACCGGAGAAGCCCACTGACTGCGTCGGCGCGAACGCGTCCGCGAACGGCGCAAGTACGAGCTCATCGATGCGCTGACGATATTCGCCCAGGAACCACGCCGAACCCCAGGCGATGCCGGAGACGATCAGGAGCAGCAGCGTGCCCACGACCGTGCGGGCGGGGAAGCGTCGCGGGGAAAGGCTGTACCCTTCCGATAAGGAAAGGTAGAGCACGGAGAGAAGGAGAAACGCGAGCGCGGCGAACTGGTAGACATTGATTTCCGTGCCGCGGGCGGTCACGTCGCCCGCGCAGGCCAGCACGGCCGCCGCGTAGGCCGGCAGCGTTTTCGGCAATGCGAGCAGGACCTTTCGACCCTCGAATTCCAGGTGAAACAGGCTCGCCTGCAGCAGGAGCAGGTACTGCGCCAGGCCTACGCCCAGGCCGTTGCCCAAGATGAGATTGTCGCGGGGCACGCCGGGCAGGAGGCGCCATTTGACGGCCATCGCCACCGCCAGCACCAGGCCATAGACCACGCGCCGTTCGAGCGTCAGCTTGAGGCGCAGGGGACGGATGAGGCCCGCCAGCGCCACGCCGCCCGCGAGGAGCGGCACGAGCATATCGCGGAATACGAAGCTCAGCAGTGCGACCTGGAGCGCGACCAACGTGAAGCCTGTCCATCGTTGCGCGGTCATAGGCGTTCGAGGCCTCCGCTGCGCACGTCGGCGATGCCGAGCTGCGTGAAACGGCCGTACTGCTCGTCGAGGCCGGCATAGGGCCGCGTGGTCTCGCCGTTGCGCACGATCAACACGCGGACCTCGCAACCCGCCTCGCGCGCGGTCCGCACGAGTCGTTCGCGGGTGTCGTCCCAGTCGAGCAGGACACACACGACGGTCGAAATGTTGTTCAACTCGTCGGCCAGTGCGGGCGCGAGCGTGTCAAAGGGATTGGTGCGGCAGGCCTCGACGCAGGCCAGTATCTCGAGGATGTTTTCGAAGTGCGCGAGGTGCCGGCCGGCGCGAAAGACGTAGAGTTCAGGGCCTGCCGCAAACAGATCAATGAGGTATTCGCCCCGCGCAAGCGCGTCCGCGACGGAGGCGGCGAGGCTCACGCCGCTCTCGAGTTCCGGGAAGCCCGCCGGCGACGTATCCCGGCGCGCAACGAAGGTGTCGAGGATCAGCGCCACGCGGCAGTAGTACTCTTCCTGGTATTCGCGCACCGCGGGCTTGCCGAGGCGCGCCCAGGACCGATAGTCCACGCGCCGGAGGTTGTCGCCCGGGCGGTACTCGCGATTGCCGATGTATTCGGGCGATTCGCCGATGTGCGAGGTCAGCGCCACGCCGCCGGGCTGGTAGCGCGAGCCGACTGGCAGATCCACCGTCTCGATAGGGTGGAACGAAGGTAGCACCAGCAGCCTTCCACCGGATGTTCGAGCGGCCTGGACACGGAACAGTCCGAACGGGAAAGTCGTATATGCGCGGAGCGGCGGCAGGGTGTACAACCCGCGCCGCAGGGCGACGAGCCGCACGCCCAGCGAGGCGTGCTTGCCGCGTGCCAGCGACGCCACTCGTCCGCAATCCTCTTCCAACAGGCGAAGGCCCTTCGGCAGGTTGAAGTAGCCCAGGGACAAATCGAAGACGGGCCGTCGCGATCGGTTTTCGATATCGAAGACGCCGGATATGGGCTGGTCGACGCCGGTCTTGTCGGGGAGGTCGCCCTTGATGATCACGCGCGGGCACAGCAGCGGCCCTGCCACGAACGCCACGCCGTACAAAGCAAAGAGCGCGGTCATCAGGTGGTACGCCGGGATGTCCAGGGTGAACATGGCGACCGCACAGACAAAGGCCGAGCCGCCCACCAGGGCCAACCCCGGCACGGTGAGCTTGTAGAACGCGAACCAGCGCGCGAACCGTTCGAGGTCGCCCATCTGGCCTTTTTTCGGGCTTCTTTTCAAGTTAATACTCGTCATTGCACGCGAATATCACGCGGGGTCCTCGTCGAATAAACGCAGGAATGCCGTTATCAATGCCGTCTCGCCTCGCTGTACCACGTCCTCGATTCGAGTTCGCCGGGCCGGGTCATCGCGATACACCGTCAGCGCCTCCAATACCGCCAGGGCGGTCTCCGAGCGTTCGCGTTCCAGCGCCTCGAGCAGAAACTCGAAGCCTTCCTCGGTGCGCGTCAGTGCGAGCGGCAGGGCCAGCATGCGCCTGCGCTTCGCGTGGAAGGCCTTTTCCCATTGCGCGATGAGGAGGGCGCAGGCCATCGGCAGACGCGATTCGCCCACGGCCAGGGCGGCGTCCTCGGCCGTGACCGGGTCATCCGAGTCAATAAACTTCGCGACGAAGTCGAGGGAGCGTTCCGGGTCGAGCGCCATGAGCCCGGAGAAGCAGGCGGCCACGACGTCCGGCGCTGCGTCGCCCGCATTGGCCTTCACGCGCAAGGCGACTTCGGACGCTTCGCCGGGAACGAGCGCGAACGCGCGTGCGGCCGCGCAGCGCGCTTCGGGTTGCGGATCGGACAACAGCGAGGCCAGTTCATAACGGATGTCGGGGTAGCCGGTGCGCACTAAGGCGCCCGCGCAGGTCCCGCGCAGGTTCCCCGCCGTGTCGATGGTCTCTCCCCAGACGGGTTCCTTCTGCACGTGATGCAGTCCGCGTAAGAACAGGGCTTCGCTGCCGTACTCGAATTCGTTCAATGTCTCGACGAGCGCCACCTTCGCCAGGCAACCGGGATCGACCTTCGCGGGCTGCGTCAGGAGCCGGCCAAATGCGGCCGCCACATCCGGCGCCAACTCCGCCCATCCGCGCTCCGCCGCCAACCGCGCCGCCGCAACCACCGCTCGGGCATGCGGCGCCTTCAGCACCTCGCGCAAGTCATTGATTGCTTGGGGCGATGCAGTCCCGGACGCAACCGCATCCACACGGGTCAACCACCGCTCTGCCGGATCCGCTTTCACAATCGCATCCCCAATCGAAAATCCACGTAATACTTTAGCCGATTGCCGTAATTCGACGCTATTGCGAAGGTCCCGTAGCCCGCTTCAGCGGGCTTTTGATCTTTGCCCCCTGCTTCAGCAGGGGGGTTGAGACTGACACCCTATGGATGGAGCCGGCTTTAGCCGGGCTTTTCGCCCCTGCTTCAGCTAAAGCAAAGCCCGAGAAGTCCGGCTGAAGCCGGCTTCTTGTGAAAAGAGCAGCCCTTACCCCCCTGCTGAAGCAGGGGGCAAAGGTCAAAAGCCCGCTGAAGCGGGCTATGGGACCTTCGCGATAACGCCCACTTACGGCATCCGGCTAAAGTGTTACCACTATCGAAAATTGTCAGACCGGCACCTTCACGCCCTGGGCAATTTCCGCGAT
>JAVEWL010000041.1:0-16326 GCA_034004565.1 FCB group bacterium
GACAATACGATTCCCAACTGGCACGAGCAGGGATTGCCGGAATGGGTGCGTGACGAGGCGAGCGCGTACGACTATTTCGGGATCGAGGATGTGCGCTGGGTGCAGGCGAATCCGGGCCTGTTGCCGGTGTGCGAGTACAAGATCCTCGAGGACGCCGAAGACTACATCGTCTACCGCGACGAGCTGGGCTGCGTGGCGAAGCAGGGCAAGCACGGCGACCACACCATTCCCCATTACATCGATTTTCCGGTGAAGGATCGCGCGTCGTGGGAGCCGTACATTGCGGCGCTGGACCCGAAGCGGCCGGAACGCTGGGTGGGATTCAAGGAGTCGATTGCGGCGCTGAAGGATTGCGATGCGCCTATCGGCATTAATTGCGGAAGCCTGTTGGGCGTTCCCCGCAACATTATCGGCTTCGAGCAGATTGCCACGATGCCGTACGAGGATCCCGAGCTTATCGTCGACATTGTAAACGCTTTCGGCGAGACCATTGTCGCGGTGCTGGACGAGGCGCTGCCGCATGTGCAGGTGGACTTCGGGCATGGCTGGGAAGACATCTGCTACAACATGGGGCCGATTGTGAACCCGAGCTTCGTGCGCGAGGTGGCGGGGCCGTGGTACCGCAAGATCGCGGACAAGCTGAATCAGCACGGCTGCTGCGTGTATTCGACCGATACCGACGGCAACATCATGCCGATCGTCGACGTCTTCCTCGAAAACGGCCTGAACACGCAGTTCCCCATCGAGGTCAACGGCGGCACCGATCCCTGCGCATTGCGCGACCTCTATGGAAAGAACGTGCGCCTCTGGGGCGGCGTCAACAAGAAGATCTTCTACGGCGACAAGGAAGATATCCGCCGCGAGATGCTGCGGTTGCAGCCGTACGTGGCGCAGGGGGGATTCATTCCGACGGTGGACCACCGGGTTCCCGCCGACGTCTCCCTGGATGCCTACAAGCATTACCTGGATTACAAACGCGAAATCCTGAACGTGGGCGGCGAGCCGAAGTATATGTAACCCCGAATTCCCATTCGGGGGCTTTGCTTCTTCTCTGCAGCGCGGCGTTTGAGCTTCAAATACCCCGAATGGGAATTCGGGGTTACATGAACGCACGGTGAGGGAGGCCTCGGAAATGGAAGTTAGGAAGCGGTGATGACGGGCAGGGAACGAATCGCGAACATTCTAAAGCGCAAACCGGTGGACCGGATTGGGCTTTTCGAGCATTTCTGGGGCGATACGGAAAAGAAGTGGCAGAACGAAGGGCATATCAAGCCGGGTGTTTCGCTGGCGGAGCATTTCGGGTTCGACATGCAGAACGCGTGGAGCTTCAACCTGACGGCGAAGCTCGATTTCGTTCCGGAGATTATCGAGGAAACCGAAGAGTCGAAACTGGTGCGCGACGGAAACGGCGCGCTTCTGCGGCAGCACAAGTTGCACGACACCACGCCGGAGCACGTGGACTTCCTGGTGAAGGATCGGGCGGGGTGGGAAGAGCACGTGAAGCCGTTCCTGTTTCCGGAGGACCGGCGGATCAATTTTGACGAGTACCGTAAGGTGCGCGCGGAGGCCGCCGCGGCGAATCGGTTCTTCTGTTGGTCGGGGGTGAACGTATTCGAGTGCATGCACCCGGTTTGCGGGCACGAGTACATGCTGATGGGCATGTTGACGGACCCCGGCTGGGTGAAGGACATGGTCGCGACCTACGCCGACATCACCGTCAATATGATGGAGACGCTGTTCGCGCGGGAGGGGCTTCCGGACGGGGTATGGTTTTACGAGGACATGGGTTTCAAGCAGCATCCGTTCATGTCGCCGGAGATGTACCGCGAGATTATTCAGCCCGCGCATGCGAAGACGGTGGCGTTTGCCCATTCGCGGGGACTGCCGGTGGTGATGCACTCCTGCGGCTATGTCGAGCCGCTCTTGCCGGGGATGATCGAGGCGGGAATAGACTGCCTGCAGGTGATCGAGGTGAAGGCGGGCATGGATCTCTTGAAGCTTTACGCGGAATACGGCGATCGGTTATCCTTTATGGGTGGAATTGACGTTCGAGTCCTTTACTCGAACGAACGGACCGGGATCGAGCGGGAGTTATTGGCGAAAATCCCTGTCGTAAAAGGGCGCAACGGTTACGTCCTGCATTCGGATCATTCGATCCCGGATCAGGTTGAGTATGAGAGCTATCGATATTTCGTGGAGCGCGGGCTGGAACTCGGCACCTATCGATGAGCGGAAGTCGGGTAACGATAGGCAGCAGGAAGACGAAACAGAAAGGGAGCCAGTAATGGAGGAGATCCTTAACCAGATCGCCGTCTGCATCGAGCGGGGCAAGGTGAATGCCAACTCGCCCTATCCCCCCGACTTGAAGGGTCAGGACGGCGCGGACGAGCTGACCGCGAAGGCAATTGCGGAAGGCGCAGCTCCGAGCGACGTGTTGCAGAAGGCGCTCATCGTCGGCATGGGGAACATCGGCCGCAAGTATTCCGAGCACAAGGTGTTCGTGCCCGACCTGCTCATGGCCGCGAAGGCGATGACGGCGGCGATGAAGCACCTGAAGCCGTATTTCGAGTCCGGCGAGGCTAAGCACAAGGGCACGTTCATCGTCGGGACGGTCCAGGGCGACCTCCACGACATCGGCAAGAACCTGGTGGCGATGGTCATCGAAGGCGGCGGCTGGAACGTGGTGGACCTGGGCGTTGACGTCACGGCCGAGAAGTTCCTCCAGGCCGTTATCGACAATCCGGGCTGCGCGGTGGGCCTCAGCGCGCTTTTGACCACGACGATGGTCAACATGGAAAAGACGGTCGCGCTCATCAAGCAGAACCGGCCGGATACGAAAGTCCTCGTCGGCGGCGCGCCGCTCACGATGGAATTCGCCCAGAAGATCGGCGCCGACTCCTATTCGCCCGATCCCCAAGGCGCCTTGGAATACCTCACGGCAATGGCGGGATAACGGCTTCCGCCGGAGTACGGGCGTTTCATGAACGAGCGGTTGTACGGCAACACAATTGACGATGTCCTGCAAGGGATGGCGGTGCTCTACGAGTCCGCCATCCCTTTTGTCGATCTTGGCATTGAACCCTTCCGGGTCGAAATCGCCATGGGCTACGCTCCCGGCGCCATGCCGGAGCCTTTTCACGAGCTGGTCGATACCGCCGTGGCCGAGGCGGCCCAACGGCTGTCGCCGCGCTGCGGGTTCCTTGTCCTTCCGTCCAGTGAAGTGGAAGTGGGGGAGACCGGCCTGCGCCTGCGAGGCGAATGGTTCGAGACGGGCGACACCATCGCCGGATTGCTCGAAAGCGCCTCCGCCGGGGCCATCTTTGCCGCCACGGCCGGTCCTGAACTGGACGAATGGGCCCGAGGCTACTTCAACGACGGCGATCCCATGACCGGTTTTGTCGTTGATGCCTTGGGAAGCGTCACCGCCGAACGTTCGCTCGACTGGCTCGAGGAACGCCTGCTCGACCTGGCCGGCGGTATCGGCTGGAGCGTCACCCACCAGTACGGCCCCGGTTACTGCGGCTGGCACCTCAGCGAACAGCACAAGCTTTTCGGCTTGCTGCCCCCCCGATTCCTCGGCATTGCCCTCAGCGAATCCGCCCTCATGCGTCCCGTCAAATCCGTCAGCGGCTTCATCGGACTCGGGCCGAACGCCGAGCGGAAACCGCACGGCTGCGCCATCTGCACCATGGAGCACTGTTTCCGGCGCAGCCCGGCCGCCGCTGTTTAGAGCAATTCAGTAATAAGTCCGCAGGTTTCCAGTACTATTCCTCCTTTTGAACATGCCACCCCCAAACTCGTTTGGGGGTGCTTTGTCTGGCTGCACCATGCCCCAAGCACCCCCAAACGAGTTTGGGGGTGGCATGGCCAGGATCATTCGACCCACGCGCAAATGCGGGCCAATTCAATAAAAGCCCCTGGAGGAAACAGCTCTCCCAAACCACCCGTTTGTATTCCTCCGGGTGGCTGAAATCCGGGATATGTGACGGTGCGACAAGCGTTTAACGGCTTTTCTACACGCGTCTGCGCCTTGCGCCACCCCTTCCATTTATGTTAGACTACCGCTCAATGGACTGTGGTCTGACCAAAAGAGTGGGCATGAACCCACTCTTTTTAGTTGTAGCAGCGAGGTTTGCGTGAACAACGACGAAACGATCCGTCGG
The DNA here is from genome assembly GCA_034004565.1 of FCB group bacterium. Classification (GTDB taxonomy): domain Bacteria; phylum Hydrogenedentota; class Hydrogenedentia; order Hydrogenedentales; family SLHB01; genus JAVEWL01. The sequence goes on from JAVEWL010000041.1 coordinate 4,164, forward strand.
GGCTGGCGCGAGCTGGAACCCTTGCTCTGGGAACAGGGCTACGAACTCGTGGAGCTGGAACTCGCGATGTTCGGCGGGCGGCGCATCCTCCGGGTCTTCATTGACAAGGAGGGAGGGATTACCCTCGGCGATTGCCAGGCTGTTTCCCAGATACTGAACCCGTACCTGGACTCGAGCGATTTAGTGGAAGGCAGCTATTCGCTGGAGGTTTCCTCGCCGGGCTTTGACAGGCCGGTGCGGAAGCTCGGCGATTTTGAACGTTTCGCCGGCGAGCGGATCAACGTGAAGACCGCAATGCCCGTCGAAGGCAAAAAAAAGTTTAAGGGTATCCTGAAAGGCTTGAAAGACGGATTGGTAGTTGTTGAAAGCGAAGGCCGAGTCTACGAGATACATTTGGAAAACCTCCTGCGCGCGAACCTGGATCGATAGGGGTTCGCGGCAGTCAGTTGCGTAACGCGGCCGCGGCCCCACGCGGCAGTCGTTGACGCCTAGCTTTAAGGAGACTACGGTGAACGCAGATTTGCAGGTGATCCTGCAACAACTCCAGGCGGAGAAGAGCATCAATCGCGAAAAGCTGATTGAAGCCATCCGCAGCGCACTGGAGAGCGCCGCCCGAAAGAGCAGCAGCCAGGCCGCCAACGTCACGGTCGAATTCGACCCGACGACGCTGGGCTTTACCGTGTTTGAGATCCGTACGGTGGTCGACGATGTCACCGACAGCTCGCGTGAAATGAGCGTTCAGGAGGCCGAGGCCCTGAACCCCGATGCCAAGATTGGCGATCGGCTCAAGGTCTTGACCGAGCCGAAGGATTTCGGGCGTATCGCGGCACAAACCGCGAAACAGGTCATTATCCAGAAGATTAAAGATGCGGAGCGGGACAACGTCTACGACGAGTTCAAGAACCGCGAAGGCGAACTCATCACCGGCACCGTGAAACGCATCAGCCACGGGAACATCATCGTTTCGGTGGGCAAGGCCGAGGCGATTTTGCCGCAGCGCGAGCAGTCGCCGCGGGAAAATTTCAAGCCGGGCGACCGCATTCGCGCGTTCGTCTTGCAGGTGGACAAGAGCCCGCGCGGACCCCAGATCGTCCTGTCCCGGACCTCTCCGGAACTGGTGCGGGGCCTGTTCGACCTGGAAGTGCCGGAGATCTACGACGGCACGATCGAGATTAGAGCCATTGCCCGCGACGCGGGCAGCCGCACCAAGGTGGCTGTCCTGTCGAACGACGGAAACGTGGACGCCGTTGGCGCCTGCGTTGGAATGAAGGGATCGCGGGTTCGCGCGGTCGTGGAGGAACTTTCGGGCGAAAAGATAGACATTGTGCGATGGAGTCCGGAGCCGGTGGAATTCTGCGCAAACGCGCTGAACCCGGCGGACATCATCGACATCTCGGTCGACGAGCCGAGCAAATCGATCCTGGTTGTGGTGCCGAACGATCAGCTTTCGCTGGCCATCGGCAAGCGGGGTCAGAACGCACGACTGGCCTCGAAGCTCATTGGATGGAACATCGACATCCGGAGCGATCAGGAGCTGACGGAATCGGATCCCGCCAACGAGGCGGCTCCGGAAGACGCGGAACCATTCGAAGGAGTCGCACCCGAACCGGTTGCGGACGCTCCCGAGGGAACCGCGGAATGAACAGTTGAGTCTGGCGAACCTGGATGTCGCGCGCGCGCGGGCGTCCGGGCCGGCCCTTTGAAGGAGTTCACGAATGCAGACTGTTGCCAGCTTGGCGGAACGCCTGGAAATGAGCCCGGAACAAGCGGTGGAAAAGCTCCGCTACATGCTCTTTTCCGTGGATGGCGTCGATTCCGTCATTTCCGATGAGGAGATCGATATCCTCATCGACGTTGACGACGATCCGGCCGTTGCGGATCGGTACCGCGAAGCCAGGCTGAAGGAGTTGGACAAGGCCAAGAAGCGCACCGAGCGCTTGAAAAAGGCCAACGAAAAGCGCCGCACCGAGAAGACCGTCCAGAAGGACGAAACGTCCGAGGCCGAAGCCGTGGTGGCGCCGGAAGCGGTGGCGCAAGAGGAGGCGGCCGAAGTGGAAACGGCCGCGGTCGAGGTGGAGGAGGCGGAGGGCGAAGCCCCCGCGAAGCCGAAAGCGACGATCCTGCCCCGAGAAGTGGCGCCCGAGCCTGTCGCGGCGCCCGAGGCCGCCGCGCCGGTGGGGGCAACTCCCGAGGCCGCGGAGCCGGTGAGCGCCGAATCCCCGAAGCCGGCCAAGAAGGAAATCCCGGTGCCCGATATCAAGATCGGGACGGCCATCGAGAAGGCCGAGCGCACGGTCGAGATTATTCGTGCGGACGGCACCCTGCTGGATGTGCCGGAAGCGGTGGAAGAGGTCAAGGACATCGAGGCCGCCGAGGAAGAGGAAGAAGAACAGGGCCTCATTGCCGAGGCCGAGCGCCGGCAGGAGGAAGAGGAACTGCGCAAGGCGAAGCTGGCGGTTCGCCCGCTGGCGAAGCCGGATCCGGCGGTCGTGGCCGAGGTGCGCCGCCGCGCGGCCGAGCGCATGGCGCGCCAACAGGCGCAGAATACCGCGCAACCCGGCCGCAGCGCCGCCCCGCCGTCCGCTCCCGGGCGGCCCATTGGCGTTGGCCCGGGCGGGGCGCGTCCAGCGCCCGGCACCACGGGAAGGCCTGCGGGCGGCCCCGGCCGGCGCGAGGGCGACCGTCGCGGTGGCGCGGGGGCAGCCCCGGCCGCCACCGGTGGCGCGGGCGTGAAGCCTGGACGCAAGAAGGGCAAGAAACTCGAGAAGAAGCGCGGTGAAGAGGCCCTGCGTCGCGACGCGGCGGCCACCGTGCGTGGTTATCAGGCCGGTACCCTGGCGGGCCCCGGTCCGAGGCGCCGCAAGCGCCGTCGCACGCGTGAAGAGGAAGAGTCCGGCGTCGTGTTCGATGAGAACGAGCGGGACGTGATTGAAGTCAAGGAAAGCATGACGGTCGAAGAACTCGCCAACGAAATGGAAGTCGGGGTCAACGACGTCATCCTGGCGCTCATGGACCACAACGTCCTTGCAACCAAGAACCAGACCTTGTCGTTCGAACTGATCCGTCAGATTGCCGACGCTCTCGGTTTCGATGTGCAGTCGGTCATTCCCGAGGAAACCGAGGTGCTCGCCGAGGAACCGGACGATCCCGAGGACCTGGTCCCGCGCGCGCCGGTCGTGACCGTCATGGGCCACGTGGACCACGGCAAGACGACCCTCCTCGATCGCATCCGCCGCACCAACGTCGCCGAAGGCGAAGCGGGCGGCATCACACAGCACATCGCGGCCTACGACGTGCCCATCGGCAACGGGCGCGTGGTGTTCCTCGATACCCCGGGCCACGAAGCCTTCACCCAGATGCGCGCACGCGGCGCCAAGGTGACCGACATCGTGGTGCTCGTGGTCGCGGCCGATGACGGTGTCATGCCGCAGACCATCGAAGCCATCGACCACGCCAAGGCGGCCGAAGTCACCATCGTCGTGGCCATCAACAAGATTGACAAACCCGACGCGCAGCCCGACCGCATCCGCCAGGAGTTGACCCGCTTTGAACTCGTGGACGAGAAGTGGGGCGGCAAGACCATCATGAAAGACATCTCGGCCAAGGGCGGCGTGGGCATCACCGAGCTCATGGAACTCCTCGTCCTCGAAGCCGAATTGCTCGAACTCAAAGCCAATCCCAAGAAGCGCGCCCGCGGCGCCATCATCGAGTCCGAAATCTCGCGCGGCCAGGGTCCCGTGGCCTGGGTGCTCGTACAAGTCGGCACCTTGCGCATCGGCGATCCCTTCCTCGCGGGCGAGGCCTACGGACGCGTGCGCACCATGCACAACGCCCGCGGCGAGCAGTTGCAGGAAGCCGGTCCCGCGACTCCGGTCGTGGTCACGGGCTTCAACAGCCTGCCCAACGCCGGCGATACCCTGGTGGTGGCCACCGACGAACGCGCCGCTCGCGCCATCGCCGAGCAGCGCGCGCAGATCAGCCGCCAGAAGCAGGGCCAAGTGGCGCGCCGCATTACCCTCGAAGATTTGCAGGAGCAGATCAAGTCCGGCGAGAAGCACGAGCTCAACGTCGTCCTCAAGGCCGACGTGCAGGGCTCCGTGGACGTGTTCGAGTCCAGCCTGGCCAAGGTGGGCAACGAGGAAGTCCGCGTGCACATCGTCCACTCGGGCGTGGGCGCCGTGAACGAATCCGACGTGCTGCTGGCCAGTGCCAGCGACGCGGTCATCATTGGTTTCAACGTCACCGCCAACCCGCGTGTGCAGAAACAGGCCGAGCACGAAGGCGTCGCTATCCGCACCAACCGTGTTATCTACGAAGCCATTGAAGACGTGCGCAAGGCCCTCGAGGGCCTGCTCACCCCCGAGACCCAGGAAGTCGTTACGGGCCACGCGGAAGTGCGCGCCGTGTTCCGCTCCTCGGCCTTCGGCAACATCGCGGGCTGTCACGTGATGGACGGCGAAATCACGCGCAACTCCCAGGCGCGGATCGTGCGCGACGGCACCGTGGTCCACACCGGCCGCGTCGGTTCGCTGCGGCGCGAAAAGGACGACGCGAAGACGGTTCAGACCGGTTTCGAGTGCGGCATCAAGCTGGATAACTTCGAGGACGTCAAGGCGGGCGACATCATCGAGACGTATCGCCTCCAGTCCGTCGATCGCACTCTGGCATAATCGTTTCGAGAATCCGGCACCCCCGATTCGTTCGCGGGGTGCCGGTTTCACAAAGATGAGCCCCTTGGGCCCCATAAGACCTATAGGACTCATCTTGATAGCCCAAGTATACCTTTCCCTGTTATAGGGGACGCGATGTGACCATCGGATTGATGCGTATCGACCTCCTCGTGCCCGGCGCGCGCTCGCTCAAGGACAAGCGCCGCGTGCTCAAGGGCCTCAAGGACCGGTTGCATAATCAATTCAACTGTTCGGTCGCGGAAGTGGAGTATCAGGACCTGTGGAACCGGGCGAGGCTGGCCGTGTGCGTCGTTTCGGGGGAAAGCCGCCACGCGAATTCCCAACTGGACGAGATTATAAAGTTCGTGTCCCGGCAACCGGGCGCGGAATTGGCCGATTATTCGATCGAGATGCTGTGAGCGGTGAGTACGGCGACGAGGCCGTCGGCCGCAATTCCTCCCGGCATGCATCGCTAACCGAGATGAGACTATGAAGGAAGGCAGACCCAAACGCGTCGCGCAGGCGATGCGCCAGGAGATCGCGAATCTCCTGTCCCAGGGCGAAATCAAGGACCCGCGCATTGGGTTCGTTTCGGTCATGGAAGTGCGCATGTCGCCCGACCTGCGGCACGCCAACGTTTACGTCAGCGTATTCGGGGACGAGAAGCAGAAGAAGAGCTCGCTCGCCGGTCTTCGCAGTAGCACCGGCTGGGTGCGTGGCGAGGTCACGCGCCGGCTGAAGCTGCGGTTCGCGCCCGAGCTTCGCTTCTTCGAGGACACCACGCTCGACGACGTCTTCCATTTGGAGGATGTCTTCCGCGAACTGCACGCGGCGGAGGGCGGCAAGGCGGCGGAAACGCCGGAAGAGGCGGGGGGAGACGGACCGGATGACCGCGATTGATCTTGCGGGCGTCGTGTCGGAGTTGCGGCGGGCTCAATCCTTCCTGGTGACGACCCACGCCAGTCCCGACGGCGATGCCATCGGCAGCATGCTGGCGACACGGTTTCTGCTGGAAGCAATGGGCAAGGAGCGCGTGACATGCATCTGCCACGATCCGGTGCCGGGCATCTACCGCTGGTTGCCGGGGGCGGGCGAGATTCGCACGCCGGACGACCCGCTTGAACCTTTCGAATTGGCGGTGATTGTGGACGTATCGCAGCGGAATCGCATCGGGCGCGTGGGCGACCGCATCCCCGCCGGTGTCCGGACCCTCGTAATCGATCATCACCTCGAAAACGGTCCCTGCGGCGACCTGAATTTCGTCGATCCGACCTATGCGGCCACGGGCGAGATCATGACCGAGCTGTTCGAGGTCGCGGGCGTGCCGCTGTCGGTCGAGGCGGCCGAATGCGCGTACGTGGCGCTGGCCACGGACACCGGCAGTTTCCGGTACTCGTCGACCACCGCGCGGTCGCATCGCATGGCCGAGCGCCTTATGGCCGCGGGCATCGACGTCGGGCGGATCTCGGAGCGTGTGTTCGATTTCATGTCGCTGGCGAAATTTCGCCTCATGGCGCACGTCTTGCAGCGCACGCAATTCGCCTGCGCCGGGCGCGTCGCCTACAACGAAGTCAGTCTCCGGGAAATGCAGGACCTGGCCGCCAAGAGCGAAGACCTCGACGGGCTGGTCAACCTGGCGCGCAACGTCGAGGGCGTGGAGGTCGCCATGATGTTCAAAGAGACCGGTCCGGCGTCGACCAAGGTCAGCATGCGATCCAACCGCGATTTCAACGCGGCCCTTTTTCTTCAGCGTTTCGGCGGCGGCGGCCATGCCTGCGCGGCCGGGGCCACCATTGCACTTTCCCTGAGCGAGGCGCGCACCAGCGTCCTGAACGAAATTGAAGTCCTGCTGGGAGAACAAGTATGAGAGGCGTTTTGCTTGTCGATAAGCCTTCCGGCATGACTTCGCACGACGTGGTCGACCGCATCCGGCGGGCGGCCGGCACGCGGCGCGTGGGGCACACCGGCACGCTCGACCCCGCGGCCACGGGCCTGCTGATCCTGTGCCTCGGCGAGGCCACGCGCCTGTCGGATTTCCTTACGGGGCTCGCGAAGGAGTACGAGGGCACGCTGCGCTTCGGGCTCGTCACCGACTCCTACGACCTCGATGGGAAGGTGGTCGAGGAGCGGCCCGTGCCGGATCTCAGCGAGGCGGAAATCCAGAAGACCTTCGATCAATATACCGGCGACATTCTCCAGTTGCCGCCCATGGTCAGCGCCGTGAAGATCAACGGCGAGCGCCTGTACAAGGCCGCGCGCCGCGGCGAGGTGGTGGTACGCGAACCGCGGCCCGTCACCGTACACGAGTTTTCGCTGCTCGGTTACAACGCGCCCGACGCGCAATTCCGCGTGCGCTGCACGCGCGGCACCTACGCGCGCACGCTGTGCTACGACGTGGGCGAGGCGCTGGGTTGCGGCGGCACGCTGGCCGCCCTGCGCCGCACGGCCGTGGGCGCGCACCGGGTCGAGAACGCGGCGCCGGTGGATGCTTTTGTATCGCTCGAAGACGTCGCCTCGCGGCTGCTGCGGCCCGAGGATGCGCTGGACTTGCCGGCGATCGTCGTGAAAGCCGCAAGCCGGCGCACGGTCGTCGACGGCGGCACGCTCGACCAGAACGATTGGATCGGCAGACTACCCGTGGAACAAGGCTGGCTTCAGGTCAAGACGGAGACGGGAGCCCTGCTGGCCGTCGGCGAGGTGCGTCCCACCCCGCACGGATTGACCGTTCAGCCCAGGCGGGTCATCGCGGGCCCAAGATGATCGTCGTCGACGACATCCGCGCGTCGAAGCGGGCGTTTCCGCACGTGGTGCTGACCATCGGAAGTTTCGACGGGGTGCACCGAGGCCACCGGCGCATCCTGGACGACGTGATCCGCGCCGCGCGCGAAGCGAAGGGCACTGCGGCACTCTTAACGTTAAGTCCGCATCCCCGCGAGTTCTTTTCACCCGAAAATGCGCCGAACCTGCTGACCTGCCACGAGAAGAAGCTTCAATTGCTCGAAGAGGCAGGCTTGGATGTCGTGTTTATCCTGCCGTTCAACCACGATGTGGCCGGTCTCGAACCGCTGAAGTTTATCGAGACCGTGATCCACGATCGCTGTCGCGCGCGCGAGATTCTCGTGGGACATGACTTCTGTTTCGGGAAGGACGCGAAGGGCAACTTTGACCTGCTGCGGCAGGCCGCGCCGCACTACGGGTACGAAGCGCGCCAGATTCCGCCGCTTCTCGTCGATGGCGAGCGGGTGAGCAGCACCTCCATCCGCGAGCGCATCCTGCAAGGCGACCTCGAACGCGCCGAACGCCTGCTCGGACGCAAGTACTCCATCCGGGGCGAAGTCATCCGGGGACGCGGCATCGGCGTCAAGCTCGGCTACCCGACCGCCAACATAAAACCCCTTCACAGCGCCATGCCCGCCCAGGGCGTCTACGTTGCGGAAGTGCTCGTCGACGGCGACCGCCACGCCGCCGCCGTCAACATCGGCATCGCCCCCACAGTGCGCCAGGAAGACCTCCTAATCGAAGCCTTCCTGCTGGACTTTCAAGGCGACCTCGTCGGCCGCAACATCGAACTCGTCTTCCACAAGCGCCTGCGCCCCGAAAAGAAATTCCCCAACTACGACGCCCTCATTGCCCAAATCACCGAAGACGTCAGCGCGGTCCGAGCCTACTTCGAAGCTATCTGAACTGCTCTATGGACCAGATGGACTCCATGGACCTTATGGACGAAAACGGGGATTGTCCATAACGTCCATCGAGTCCATATGGTCCATCGCATTCAAAAAAAACGGGGGGCGCGGGTCCGTCCTCCCGCGCCCCCAAAAGAAACCAGTCCTATAATTCCCAGCCCGCGCGATACTGCTTCCGAATAAACGCATCCGCCTCGGGCGCGTTCGTGCACTTCATATTCGGGGCATCCCAATACAACTTCTTGCCGAGCCGAATCGCCAGGTTCCCCAGCAGCACGTTCTCGGTCAGCGGGCCCGAGTAATCGAAGTGTGCTCCACCGGGCGCTCCGCCCTTGCAGGCCGCGACCCAGTCCTCGTGATGCCCAATCGATCTCGGAATCGTCTGCGGCGTGTTCTCGAATTCCTTCGCCAACGACTCCGGCAGCAGGCGCGGATTCTGGGCGTTCTCGTCCTGCGCCACGATCTTGCCCTTCTCGCCGACGATGATGAGCCCGCCGTTGTTGTTGCCCAAGGGCATGTCGTCCGGCAGTTCCTGCGGACGCTGCGGCATCAGTCCGCCGTCGTACCACGTCATCTTCACCGGAGGCTTATCGCCCCGCGCCGGGAAATCGTAATACACCATCGACGCCAGCGGCGCCGTCTCGCCGTTGACCGCCGTCGAGTGTGCCTCGACGCTCGTCGGCGATCCCAAATCAAGCGCCCAATACGGCGCGTCCATCAAATGACATCCCATGTCGCCCAGCGACCCGCAGCCGAAATCCCACCACCCGCGCCATTGGAAGGGCACGTATGCCGAATGATACGGCCGTTCCGGCGCCGGACCCAGCCACAGATCCCAATCCAGCGTCGACGGCACGGGCGGCGTATCCGTCGGACGCTCTACGCCTTGCGCCCACCAGCCCTTCGGACGATCCGTCCAGATGTGCACCTCGTGCACCGGCCCGATGGCATCCGCCGCGATCCACTCGCAGATCCGCCGAATCCCTTCGTCCGAATGCCCCTGGATGCCCATCTGCGTCGCAAGCTTCAACTCGCGCGCCGTCTCGGTAAGCTTGCGCGCCTCGTAAATCGTGTGCGTCAGCGGCTTCTCGCAGTAGACATGCTTGCCCATGCGCAGGGCCGTCATCGAAGCAAGCGCGTGCGAGTGATCCGGCGTCGCGACGATCACCGCGTCGATATCCTTCTGCTTCTCGAGCATGACCCGGTAATCTTTGTATCGCTTCGCATTCGGATACTCTTCATACGTCTTTGCTGCGGTCGCGTCGTCCACATCGCACAAGGCGACAATGTTTTCCGTCGCGCACCACTTGAGATCCGTGCGCCCGCGCCCGCCCGCGCCGATGGCCGCAATGTTCAGCTTCTCATTGGGCGACACGGTCCGGGCGGAGGCCCGCCCCATCGTCGCCATACCCGCGGCGGCAGCGGCGCTCCCCATGAGAAATATTCGCCGCGACACGGTCTTGCCTTGCATGATGTGTTCTCCCCACAGTTGGTGGATTCGGGTGCCACGGAAGATCGTAACGCGAATCCCGATGATTCAATTCAGTGAACAATATCCCAACCCCGTCCTTCGCGCAACGCATTTCATGGAACGAGGCAATTTTCGTCGCAATATGCGATAATGGGTTCTTAATCCAAGGCTTGGAAACGGCTTCATTTACGTAAGAGAAGGCAACGTGTCACCCATTCAACACCATCGCCCCGCGCCCCGCGAATACCCTTTGCCGATGTCCCGCGAGGAAATGAACCGCCGAGGTTGGGACCAGTTGGACGTGCTTCTGGTTACGGGGGACGCCTACATCGACCACGCCTCCTTCGGCGCCGCCCTGCTGGGACGCTGGCTGCTCGCGCACAATTTTCGCGTCGGCATCGTCGCGCAGCCCCGCTGGGACACCACGGAAGATATCGAGTGTATGGGCCGTCCGCGCCTTTTTGCCGGTGTGACCGCCGGAGCCATGGACTCCATGGTTGCGCACTACACCGCCTTCCGCAAGAAGCGCAGCGACGACGCCTACACGCCCGGAGGCCGCGCCGGAGCCCGTCCCAATCGCGCCACCATCACCTACACGACCCGCGTGCGCCAGGCCTTCCCGGGGCTGCCCGTGATCATCGGCGGCATCGAAGCCTCCCTGCGCCGCGCCACGCATTACGACTTCTGGGCCGACAAGATTCAGCGCTCGATCCTCCTCGACAGCAAGGCCGACCTCCTCGTGTACGGAATGGGGGAGAGGGCCATCCTCGAGATCGCCCGGCGCGTCGACGCGCTCCCCCCGGACGAAAAGCGTCCGCCCGAAACCCTGCGCGGAATCCCCGGCACCACCTTCGTCGTGCCCAACTACGATGCTCTCATGGCTTTGCCGAACGCGCCGGAAGGCGAAGAACTCATCGTCCTGCCCTCGCACGAGGCGATCGTCGGCGAAGCCGCGCAACTCATGGAAGCCACCCTCGCAATCGAACGCCAGGTGCACCACGGCATCGAATGGGCCGTCCAGGAATGCGGCGGCCGGCAAGTCGTCATGGCTCCGCCCGCCGCGCCCCTCGAAACCACCGAACTGGACGCGCTCTACGCCTTGCCCTTCACCCGGCTCCCGCATCCCCGTTACTCAGAGCCTATCCCCGCCGACGGCATGATCCAATTCAGCGTCACCGCCCACCGGGGTTGCGCCGGCGGCTGCACCTTCTGCTCGATCACGCTCCACCAGGGCCGACAGATCCGTTCGCGGAGTGCGGCGTCGATCGAGAAGGAAGTCCGCACCCTCACCCGCCACCCCGACTGGAACGGCGGCATCTCCGACGTCGGCGGTCCCACCGCCAACATGTGGGGCGCTCGCTGCACGGCGGATCACACGACCTGCCGCCGCACCGACTGTCTGACGCCCGAGGTCTGCCCCAACTTCGAGGTGGACGAGGCCGCCCTCATCGATCTCCTGCGCACCCTGCGCTCCCTGCCCGGCGTGCGGCACCTGCGCGTGGCCAGCGGCGTGCGCTACGACATGGCCGGCGCCAACGGCGAATACTTCCGCACCCTCGTGCAGGAATTCGTCGGCGGCCAACTGAAGATCGCCCCCGAGCACCTCTGCGACCACATCCTGCAACTCATGCGCAAGCCGCGCTTCGAGAAGTTCGAGAAATTCCTCGACCTGTTCGACCGCGAATCCGATCGCGCCGGCAAGGAACAATACGTCATCCCGTACCTCATCAGCGCCTTCCCCGGCTGCACCGACAAAGACATGCGCACCCTCAGCCTTTGGCTCAAGGAACGCGGCTGGCAACCCCGTCAGGTGCAATGCTTCATGCCCACGCCCGGCACCGTGGCCACCGCGATGTACTACGCCGGCATCGATCCCGACGGCGAGCCCATCCACGTCGCGCGGACCGACGCCGAACGCCTGCGCCAGCACTACATCCTCGTGCCCGAACTCGGCAAGCCTGAACCCCGAGTCCCGCACGCCGACCGCGCGGAGAACAATCGCCGCCCGCCCCGTTGATCAAAGCGAGGCGGAAGCCTACAATTGCGCAAGCGTGTAAGTTTGGTCAGGCCGTCTTAATGAAGGAGAGATTCCGGTGAAACGTAAGCCCCTGTTCATTCTGGTCCTCGTCGCATTCAGTCTCAGCCTCAACGCCGTTGCCGATTTCGACACACCCGTCGTCAAGAAATGGACGGTGATCGAGAAGGACGACAAGGGCAAGGACGTGGAAGTCGAGTACATGACCCTCGACGGCATCGAGGTCCATGAGGGCGATCCCGCCAAGCAGCCTCAGCCGCCGGTCGTTACCCCCGGCACCGAGAGCACCCAGGAACAGCCC
>JAVEWL010000681.1:0-3462 GCA_034004565.1 FCB group bacterium
TGGGAAGCTCCTCATCTTGCTAATCTTGTCAATCCTGTCAAAAAGCTCTTGCAGTTCTTCGCGGTTCTTTGTGTCTTTGAGCCTTTGTGGTGATCTTGCTCTTTCCCAATCCTGTACATCCTGCCAATCCTGTTATCCTGTCGAATTCTTGTGCCTCTTGACATACCTTGAACTTCTTGGTATACTCCCCACAGAACAGCAGAGGAGCGTTCCATGGACATCAACAAGGAACTGACCGGCGCGACCTCGAGCATCCTCGTGCTCTCCGTTCTCGCCCGGGAAGCCAGCTACGGCTACCAAATCATTAAACGCCTCAACGACACCGCCGACGGCGCCTTCGTGTGGCAGGAAGGCACCATCTATCCCATCCTCCACAAGCTCGAGAAGGACGACCTCGTCCGCTCCCAGTGGCAGGACGCCGACACCGGCCGCCGCCGCAAGTACTACTACATCACCGCCAAAGGCCGCGAAGGCCTCACCGAAGGCAGCCGCCAATGGGGCGAATACCACAGGATGATCCTCAGCCTGGCGGAGCTGCCCAATGGATAAGCCAATCAGCCCGGCCACCCGGGAACGAATCCGCAAGCTTTGCGGGCAAATTACCGTCGCACACGATCTCGATCCCGAGATCCAGGAAGAGCTCTCCGGCCACCTGGAAGACAAGCTCCACGCCTACCTCGCCGGTGAGGAAGCGCTGTCCGAAGAAGACGCCTACATGCTCACGCGCCGGCACTTCGGCGACGTCTCCGCGCTCAAGGTGCTGCTGCAAAACGTACACGATCGCAGCGTCCGTACGGGCCTTGCGCGGCGGCTGACCGCGGCGCTCGTGGTCACGTCCGTACTCGCCACCGTCGCCGGCCTGGTCCACAAGATGGCCTTGGTTTGCGTGGCGCTCTGGGCAGTGGAAAACGACAGATTGGGAAGTTTTCTGGACGTGTCGACAGTCCTTCGGCTGGCGATCGGGCTGGTCTTCGTGAGCCTCTTGTGGTACGTCTTCGCGCGATGGCAGCGGAAATTGGCGCGAGGGGAACGCCCCTGGTTTGTGCGGTGGACGGCGCGACGAATGTGGATCGCCGCCGTGGCGGCGCTGGCGCTCCCTCAATTGGTGCCCGGACTCCTGCCGGGGTTACCCGAGATCGCACCTCCGTCCGCCTCCGGGTATTTCTATATCGTCTTCCTGACAACCGCCGAAGCGATCCCGGTTCTGCTGAGCGCTTGCGCGTGGTTGTGGTGGTCCGACCGCCCGCCGCGCACGCCCAAGGGAATGCTCAGGGCATCCATGGCGTGGGCTTCGGCACAGGTCTGCTTCGCCATCTACCCGAAGCTGGCCCCGGTCCTCGTCATCGGCCTTGCGCCTGTAACATTCCGGGGCAAACCCCTTGAAGCATTCGCCGGAGGCGACTTCTTTGGCTCCGCTCTGCACTGGCTGCTGGTGTGGCCCAGAGCGATACTCGTCCATCAGCCCAGCATCCAAAATGCATTCCTCCTGAGGCTCGCCGCATCCACAGTGGGGATTGCCCTTGCGGCCTTATTGGCCTGGGCACTGTACAGCGCCGTGAGCTTTGCGACCTCACGCTTTGCCGAACGGAACGTGCGACGGCAGACGCTCGCGTGAGTGCGACCTGCGCTACGGTAATGGGGAAGCACCAAGAGCACCGGAGCATATTCTGGGGGGGGAGATAGCGAATGGATAAGCAAGTCGACCCGGCGGTTCAAGAGCGCGTCCGCGCGCTGTGCAGGCAAATTACAGTCGCCCACGACTTCGACGCGGAAATCCAGGAAGAGCTCTACGGCCACATGGAGGACAAACTCCTGGCCTACCTCGCCGGCGAGGAGAAGCTTTCTCCCGACGACGCCTTCATCCTCGTGCGTGAACACTTCGGCAACCCCGAAGCGTTGCAGGAAGTCCTGCAGGCCGTACACGAGCCGGGCGTGCGGGTAAGCCTGCCGCGCCGCCTGACGGCCGCACTGGTGGCGACGACGGGAATCGGCGTGCCGGTCGGCCTTCTATGCAACGCGGCACTGATAGCCCTGGGACTATTTGGAACGCGCCTGGATTCGTTCTACGCTTTTGTTGTCAACGTCCGCTTTTGGATGAATATGGCGCCACAACTCATCTCTTCATTGCTCCTGTGGTGCTTGCTTCTGCGGTGGCAGAGGCGCCTGGCCCAAGGACAGCACCTTTGGTTCGTGCGCTGGCCCGCGCAATACATGTGGGCGGCCGCCGGAGCGGCGCTCATCGCGCCTCTCGTTATTCCCGAAGTGCGCGTGATCCTTTTCCCCTTTTCGCCAACGATACCCGGCTTGGGATTCACCGGCGCCCTACTCGGGTTTACGATTTGGGTGGCCGTTCGATCGATATGCGGCGTGGCATGGCTGTGGTGGACGGACCGCACGCCGGGCATGGGCCGTAAACTCAAATGGGTATTTCTGAGCATGCTGCTTCTGGGGGGTTTCTCCAAGTGGCACCCAAGCCTATGGCCCGGACTGCTGGTTTCCTCGGGCGAACTTCCACTTCGCGGGGCGGCCCAGACGCTGGCCACGGGAACGCTCTTCGGAACGCAAGTACATTGGTCATTCATATGGGCAGAGGAAAGCCTGGCGATGGCGCCGTCAGGAAAAGAGGCGCTGATGCTATACGGGGTCGGGTTCGCCTGGATATTTGCGCCGGTGCTCCTGGCCTTTGCCGCATATCTCCTTGCCCGGCGCATCCAACGCTGGACGGCGGGGCGGGACACGCAAGGTCAAGTCATCGCATAAGTAAGGCAACCTCGACTGAGCCGAATCTGAGTGTAGCTTCCATTCGTTCAATTCGTCCCATTCGTGGTTCCTTCTTCTTCCCGTTCCAAAACAACGACCGCCGATGGCTGTGGCTCTCCATCGGCGGTCGATATCATTCTTGCTCTTCCTCGAGTCTTCGTGTCTTTGTGGTGATCTTATCTTCCCCTAATTCGTCTCGACGAACTCGTGCAGCCGGTCAAATATGCTGCGGTCGTAATCGTCGCGCTCTTTCACTTCCAGCACGTCGTGCAGCTTCTTAATCTGCTCGATCACCTGCGGCAGGCGCTCGTCCTCGTTCACCAGCAGAAAGATCCGGCTGGTCTCGCCGTCGCCGACGGGCCCGCACAGGATCCCCTCGATATTGAACGCGCGGCGCGAAAACAGGCCGGTGACGTGCGACATCACGCCGGCGTGGTTGTTGACGGTCAGTTCGATCACGGGCTTACGCATGGGTCAATTCTCCTCCGACCATGTCGCGATTGGCCGCTCCGGGCGGGACCATCGGCATGACGTTTTCGGCAAAGTGAACAGGAACGTTGATGATGCACGGACCGGGCTCCGCGAGGATCCCGCGCAGGGTTTCGAGGGCGTTTTCATCGTTGCCAAGTTCGCAGCCGCGCAGACCGAAGCCCCGCGCAATCGCCGCGAAATCGGGATGCTTATCGAAGCGCGACGCCACAT
>JAVEWL010000682.1:0-3460 GCA_034004565.1 FCB group bacterium
CAGAACGGGAACAGTTAATCCTGCAGGCAGTGGTGCATACGTATATCACCACGGCGGAAGCGGTGGGTTCCCGCACGATTGTGAAGCGGTACGCGTTGGACGTAAGCCCTGCGACCGTGCGCAACACCATGGCCGACCTCGAGGAGACGGGTTTCCTGGAGCAGTTGCACACGAGTTCGGGGCGAGTTCCAACCGACCGTGGTTATCGTTATTATGTGGACACGCTGATGCGGGTTCAGGAATTGACCCCGGAGGAGCGCTCGAGCATCGAGCGCGAACTTCGGGAGCGCGCGGACGACGCCGAGGAGGCGCTGCGCCACGTAAGCCAGTTGCTGGCCATGGTGACGCGGCAGACCGGCCTCGTGGAAGCGCCTTCGGAGGGCGAGGCGGAGCTTCAGCGCATCGAGATTGTGCCGATCGTGGCGACGCGCCTTGCGGCGATGATTGCCGACACGTACGGGCGGGTCCGGACGGTGCAGCTTACCCTGGATCGGACGCTGTCGGATGCCGAGGCGCAGCGTTTGAACCAGTTTTTGAACGAGCACCTGAAGCGCGTGCCGCTGAGCCGGTTGCTGGAAACGGTGCGCGCGAAGGCGCAGTCGGCAACGGACGAGGAGCGCCCATTGGCCGAGCTGGCTTTTCAGGTGTTGAGCCTGCTGCCGTCGCAACGGGTGACGCAGATGTTCCTCGAGGGCGCGTCGCAGCTTTTCGAGCAGCCCGAGTTCCGGGACATAGGCCGGGCGCACGAGGTGTTTTCCTTGTTGGAGGAACGATCGCGCCTCTCCGAAGTGCTTCGGTCCCGGATGGGTCCGGGCATGTCGCCCCGGGTGACGATTACCATTGGGTCCGAGGCGGGCGAACACGCGCTCGAGGAGATCAGCGTGGTCGTGGCGCCGTACAAAGTGGGTGACAGAACGGTTGGCGTGCTGGGCGTGTTGGGCCCGCGCCGGATGCCGTATTCGCGCTTGACGGCCATCGTGGACTATACTGCCGATCTGTTGGGTCGCCACCTGACGCACCTTGCCGGTTGACGCTCACGGATCGTTCGTCGCGGTACCTTCACCATTGGAACCACGCCGCGCCGGAGTATGCTTGGCAGCCAACGAGGTTGTTGAGTCGTAACGGGGAATCACCATGAAGCAACAACCGAAGAAAACGGAATTGGAAAAGAAACTGAAGGCGGAGATGGCGGCCGAAAAGAGCGCCGCACCGTCCGAAGACGAACCACAAAGAAGAGAAATGAACGCGGAAGAATTGAACCCGGCCGAGGAAGTGATTGACGGTGCGCCCGAATCGCTCGACACGGATGAAGAATTGCCGGAGATGGTCCCGGCTCACGATTTTCAAACGCTCATCCAGGAGCACAACGAACTGAAGAACCAGTTGCTCCGTGCGCGCGCCGAGTTCGACAACTATCGCAAGCGCACGCAGCGCGAAGCGGAGCAGACCCGGCAGCGCGCGACCGAGGCGCTAATTCGGGACTTGTTGCCCGTGATCGACAACCTGGACCTGGCGCTTCAGCACGCCGACAAGGAGCACCCGATTTCGGAAGGCGTGAGCATGGTGGCCAGGCAATTCCAGGACGTGCTGCGCCGCGCGGGCGTCGAGATCATCCCGGCGGTGGGCTCGGCGTTCGATCCGGAGATTCACGAGGCGGTGATGCACGCGCCCTCGGAGGAAGTGGCCGAGAACACGGTGTCGCACGAGTTCCAGAAGGGTTACCGGCTCGGCGGATTTGTGCTGCGGCCCTCGAAGGTCGCGGTAAGCAAGGGCGCGCCGGAAGCGCCGGCCGCGGACGAGGCGTCCGAGTAGATTTTCATTTACGTTAAAGTAAGCACTAGTCATTGATGATAGAGATTCCTTTGGAGGACAGAAGGCAATGAGTAAAGTCATCGGCATCGACCTGGGAACGACGAATTCCTGCGTAGCGGTCATGGAAGGCGGCGAGCCGACGGTCATCGCGAATGCCGAAGGGAACCGCACCACCCCCTCGGTGGTGGCGTTTACGAAAGACGGCGAACGGCTGGTGGGCGCGCCCGCGAAACGGCAGGCCATCACTAATCCGGAGAATACGGTCTTTTCGATCAAGCGCTTCATGGGCCGCCGCTTCGACGAGGTTGGCTCGGAAGTAAAGCTGGTTCCTTACAAGGTAAGCCGCGCGGCGTCCGGCGACGTGCAGGTCGAGGTTCAGGGCACGACGCATCGTCCACCCGAAGTCTCGGCGATGATCCTGCGCAAGATGAAAGAAACGGCCGAGTCGTTCCTCGGGCAGACCGTTTCGCAGGCCGTCATCACCGTGCCGGCGTACTTCAACGACGCGCAACGGCAGGCCACGAAGGACGCGGGCCGCATCGCGGGTCTCGAAGTGTTGCGCATCATCAACGAGCCGACCGCGGCGGCGCTGGCCTACGGGCTCGACCGGAAGAAGAACGAGAAGGTGGCCGTCTACGACCTGGGCGGCGGCACGTTTGATATTTCAATCCTGCAGATCGGCGACGACAGCTTCGAGGTGCTGAGCACGAACGGCGACACGCACCTGGGCGGCGACGATTTCGATCAGCGGATCATCGACTGGTTGGCGGACAACTTCAAGAAGGACCAGGGCATCGACCTGCGCAAGGATCCGATGGCCCTGCAGCGCCTGAAGGAAGCCGCGGAGAAGGCGAAGATCGAGCTTTCGTCGACGATGCAGACGGACGTGAACCTGCCGTTCGTGACGGCCGACGCGTCGGGCCCGAAACACCTGAATTACACCATGACGCGCGCGAAGCTGGAGCAGCTCGTGGACGATCTCTTGCAGCGGACCAAAGGGCCCTGCCACCGCGCGCTCGAGGACGCCAACCTGAAGGCCGCCGACATCGACGAGGTCATTCTGGTGGGCGGCATGACGCGCATGCCGTCGGTGGGCGAAATCGTGAAGAGCATCTTCAACAAGGAACCGCACCGCGGCGTGAACCCGGACGAAGTGGTCGCGATCGGCGCGGCGATCCAGGCGGGCGTGCTTTCGGGCGAAGTGAAAGACGTGCTCCTGCTCGATGTGACGCCGCTGTCGCTGGGCATCGAGACGCTGGGCGGCATCTGCACGAAGCTCATCGAGCGGAACACGACGATCCCCATCACGAAGCGGCAGATCTTCTCGACCGCCGCGGACAGCCAGACGGCCGTGACGATTCACGTCCTGCAGGGCGAGCGCGAACTGGCGCGCGACAACCGCACGCTGGGCCGCTTCGACCTGCTGGGCATTCCGGCGGCGCCGCGCGGCTTGCCGCAGATCGAGGTGACGTTCGACATCGACGCGAACGGCATCGTTCACGTGTCGGCGAAGGACCTCGCGACCGGCAAGGAGCAGAAGATTCGGATTGAGTCTTCGAGCGGCCTGACGGAAGACGACATCAACAAGATGCTTCGTGAAGCCGAAGAGCACTCGAAGGAAGACCAGGAGCGCAAGAAGCAGATCGAA
>JAVEWL010000683.1:0-3460 GCA_034004565.1 FCB group bacterium
TGTCGCTTTTGCGGCTGCATGAATCCGGACCTGTGGAGTGGGAGCTGCAACCTTGCGGGCGAGTGGCGCCGGGAGCTTCCCTTGCCGGCGCAGATGGCGTTATTGGAGGAGTGATGGCCGTGGACGACGATTACCTGTTTCCGCTCCAGGCCCACCAACTCCACTCCTTTCTCGAAATAGCTCTAGCATTATTCTTAATAATGTCAATCAAACCACTCTCGTTTTGTAAAAATTGGTTTTCAACTTTATCCGCGTAAGCTAAACAACGAATCCCTTATCACCCACCTATCCCAGCCCACCTAAGCTCCAATTCGGCGCGCTATTCTATGGACACACCTGGCATACCGGCACTCCGCCCTTACTCCAAACCCAGCTTCTTGATCTTGTATTGGAGGGTGGTGCGTTTTAGGCCGAGGGCGTCGGCGGCTTTGGTTTTGTTCCAGCGGTATTTTTCGAGGGTGGATTGGATGAGGTCGCGTTCGAGGGTGTCGGTTTGTTCGGTGAGCGACGACGGGGCGGCGGGCGCGACGGCGGCAGGGAGGGGCATGCCGCGCTCGACGGGGGATTGGCGGTCGTAGAGCATTTCGGGGGGGATGTCGTCCCGGGTGATGTATTGGCCTTCGGCGAGGACGATGGCGCGTTCGAGGACGTTTTGCAGTTCGCGGATGTTGCCGGGCCAGCGGTAGCGCATGAAGGTTTCGAGAACGTCGTCTTCGACGCCCTGGATATGTTTGCCGGTGTCGTGGCCGAACTTCTTGAGGAAGTGTTCGACGAGGGCGGGGATGTCGCCGGGTCGTTTGCGCAGCGGTTCGACGCCGATGGAGAAGACGTTGAGCCGGTAGTAAAAGTCTTCGCGGAAGAGGCCCTGGGTGATGGCTTCGCGGAGGTCGCGGTTGGTGGCGGCGACGATGCGGACGTCGACGCGCACGGCTTCGGCGCCGCCGACGCGTTCGAATTCGCCTTCTTGCAGTACGCGCAGGAGTTTGGTCTGGATGTTGGTATCGATTTCGCCGACTTCGTCGAGGAACAGGGTGCCGTGGTGGGCGCGTTCGAAGCGGCCGATGCGGCGGGTGACGGCGCCGGTGAAGGCGCCTTTCTCGTGGCCGAAGAGTTCGCTTTCGAGGACGCCGGAGGCGAGTGCGGCGCAGTTGAGGGCGACGAAGGGTTCGTTGCGCCGGGGGCTGGCGTCGTGGATGGCGCGGGCGACGAGTTCTTTGCCGGTGCCGCTGGGTCCGGTGATGAGGACGGAGCTGCGGCTGGGGGCGATCTTGCGGATCATTTTGGTGAGCTGGAGGGTCCAGTCGCTGTCGCCGACGATGTGGAGGTCGGCGTCGGTGACGGGTGCCTGCGGAACGGCCGGGACGGTCTCCTGGGCCTGCTTGAGCGTGCGCTGAGCGAGGACTTTGTCGACTTTGCGCTCGATCTCTTCGAGCTGGAAGTCTTTGGTGATGAAGTCGGCGGCGCCGAGGCGCATGGCTTCGACGGCGGTGTCGATGGAGCCGTAGGCGGTGACGATGATGACGGGGCAGTCGGGGGAGACTTCGCGGGCGGCGCGCAGGACGGCGAGGCCGTCTTTGCCGGGCATCTTGAGATCGGTGATGACGATGTCGAACGCGAGTTCGTTGAGATAGCGGATGGCTTCGTCGCCGTTGGCGGCCTTGGTAACCACGAACCCGCGGTCTTGAAAGACCGCCTGGAGCAATTCGCGCTGCCCGGCCTTGTCGTCGACGACGAGCATTTGGCGTGAGTCGGTCATAACCTCCCGAAACCCCCGGATGCGTATCTTGGCGTCCCTGTCCCGCATTGTATCGGCACGAATCTACCACGACGCCCTGGGGGCGTCAATGTTGTCTCATTCGCCGAAGAGCCGCTTGAAGTCGTTCAGGCGCTCCTGGTCTTTCTTATGTTCGGTCGCGCCGAAGAGGCTGTCGAAGCTGGTACGGGCCTCGTCGGCGGTGCCGCTGCCGGCCACGGCCTCGTCCGAGGTTGCGAATTCGAATTCGTCGCAGAAGTTGCAGCCGTCTTTGTCGCTGATGAATTCGGTGGTACCGATGCTGCAATCGTTGTAGACGCCGAACTCGTGGAATCGGCAGTTCAAACAGCAGTGAAGGTACGCGGCGCATTCCGGGCAGCTTTCCTTGACGCCCGGCTGCTTCTTGTCGCTGACCCACTCGGCTCCGCATTTCTGACAGCGTCTCATCAGACTTCTCCACCGGTTGTGTTACCGGTCCGGCGGGCCGGCGGCCCTGCCTCATTCCCCAGTATACCATTTGCGGGAGGGAAGAGCAGGGTTCCGGGTTCAGGGTTCCGGGTCTGGCGCGCAGTATGGGTCTTATCCAGGCCCGGAACCCGAAAGAAAACGCCCGGGCCGTCGCTTTGGGGGCGACGGCCCGGGCGGGTTTCGGGTTGGGCTAGTTGGCCGCGGTGGCGGGCGCGTGGAAGAAGAGCATGAACGCGATGGCGCATGCGATGGTGAGCGCGCAGGGAATCAGGAAGATCGGGCGCCAGCGGAAGTTGCCTTCGGGGGTCTTGAAGGTGTCAAGGATAATCCCGGTGAACTGGGTGCCGACGAAGTTTCCGAAGCCGAGGGTGACGATGAAGATCAGGGCCTGTGCGGAGGCGCGGATGTCTTCCGGGGCGACCTTATCGACGTATTGCTGGCCGGCGAAGAAGAAGAAGGTGTAGCCGATGCCGTGGAAGGCCAGCGAAGAGATGACGAGCCATTTCGGCTTCATCATGGCGAAGATGATGTAGCGCATGGGCCATGCCAGGACGCCGATGGCGAGGGTGGTGCCGAGGCCCCAGTGGGTCAGGCTCCAGCCGAGGAGCACGGACATGCCCACGAGTTCGGCGACCTGTGCGATGGTCATTACGGCCGGGACGTTGCGTCCTTCGACGCCGATATCCTGGAGGTAGCTGGCGGTGGGTACGTAGTAGAACTGCAACTCGGTGGTCACGATGAAGGAGATAACCAGGAACACGACGAAGTTCGGGTCCTTGAGCAGCGCGAAGGCTTGCATGAAGGCCCAGGGATCGCTGCCGCCCTTGGGGGGTGTGTTCGGGAGTGCCAGGGCCAGCAAGCCCATGGCGATGGAGCAGACGGCCGCGAAGATGAGGCTGTCGGGGCTTTCGGTGATTGCCTTGCGCGCGCGGCGCCAGAGGGTGAGGCCGACGCCGGCGATGATCCAGCCGAGCGTGCCCCACACGCGGATCTGGCCGGCGTTGTCACCGGCGGCTTCCGGGGAGAGGTTGGGCCAGACGTTGCGGGCGTGCTCGAACATGATGGCGTTGGTGACGTTGAGGGTGGGCGCGTAGAGCAGCGAATAGAGGAACATGATGACGAAAAGGCTGACGAAGTCTTTTCGTTTCGCGGCGACGAGCAGCAGTACGCCGCCCAGAATGCTCACGATTGCGAGGAAGTATTGTGCCGGCATCAATGTGTAGGAGATGTGTACAACGT
>JAVEWL010000684.1:0-3459 GCA_034004565.1 FCB group bacterium
GTACAGCAACTGGCCGGATGCGCCGAATCAAGACATCTCGAACCTGTGGTTGGCGTATGCGGGCGTGGTGTTCACGCCGTGTGAAGCCTTCACGGGCATCGTGTCGGTTGCGACGCTCGAGACGCTGAATGCGTATGCGGCACCATATCCCACGTTCGACATCCTCGGCCGCCGGTTCAGCCCGTTGTCGAACCTGAGCTTCCTCGATAAGAAGAACGACAAGGACCTTGCCTGGGACGTGAGCCTGAAGGGCATCTATCGTTACAGCGAGGACCTTCAGATTGAAGCCGGTTGGTCGCACCTGTTCGTCGAGGACGGTCTGTCGGAAGGCAGCTTCAACATCGGCAACGGCCTCGGCTTCGAAGGCGGCACAGCCCAGGACGATGCGGATTACTTCTACGTAGACACGAAGCTTTCGTTCTAGGGTAGACCTGCGATAGTTTGGCGGCCCCGGTCGGTGCGAATCGACCGGGGCCGTTTTGATTTTGGGGGAATGGGATGGGAGTTATGGGAAGCATGGGAAGTATGGGACTTAATTCGTAGTCTGTCCCTGAATTAGAAGAGCTCCCCTTGGAAAGGGGAGTTACGAGAACCGCCCTTGCAGGGTTGAGGGCGAGAGAGTTGAGGTTACGGGGAAAGCGTTGGCGGCGTCATGTGGATGAGTGTTGTTCACATGGACGAGGAGCCTGAGATGAGCGAATCGGATTTGGTTTTGTTTGAGCGGTGGCGTCAGGGCCGGGATGCTGAGGCGTTTGCGGAATTGGTGTCGCGTTACGCGGATATGGTGTATGCCACGTGCCGGCGGGTGACGGGGGATGCGGTCGCGGCGGAGGATGTCACGCAGGAGTGTTTTTTGAAGCTGGCCGAGGGGCGGGCGCAGGTGCATCGGTCGGTCGCGGGGTGGCTGCATAGCCTGGCGACCTGCCGCTCGCTGGACCGGTTGCGGGGGGAGGCGCGGAGGCGTCGGCTGGAGGAGCGCTTTGCGGGGGAGGCGCTGGAGCCGGTTGCGGTCGATTGGGAAGATTTACGGCCGCATATCGATGCCGCGATTGAAGATTTGCCGGAGCGGCTGCGGGAGGTCGTTGTGCGGCATTTCCTGCACGGAGAGACGCATGCGGAGGTGGCTGCCCGGCTTGGGGTGTCGCGACCGGCGGTTACCAAATCGATTGGGAAGGGCGTCGAGCGGATTCGGGTGTTCTTGCGTCGGCGCGGGATTGCGGTAAGCGCGGTGGTGCTGGCGGAGCTTGTCGCGGACGGGGTGGTTGAGGCGGCACCTGAGAGCGTGAGGGTTTCGCTGGGCAAGCTGGCGCTGAGCGGGGTGCCGGAGGGCGCGCCCATCGCGGTTGTCACGGGAATGTCGCTTGCGATAAAGGTGGCGGCGGTTGCCGGTGGAATTGCGCTGGTGATCGCGGTCTATGTGGGCTTTCACACGCGGCTGGCTAATGTGCCGCCTCGTTTGGCATCAAGCGCCGCGCCACAGACATCTGCCGTTTCCGGCCGTGAGGCCACACAGTCTCAGACTCCCGTGACGGCATCCCCGCAGGCATCCGTCGCGCCGGTGCGGACTTCGAGCACCACCGAGCGGATCGAACCGGTAACTGCTACCGTTCGAGGATTGGTGCGCGCTGGTGAAATGGAACCGCTCGCAGGCGCCACGGTCGAGGTTCGCTGTATTGACCGCGTTCCAGGCCTCCCACGGAAGCCGTATAGCGCCCTAACGAGTGAGGACGGCACCTACGAAGTCACCGGCATCGAGACCAGCGGTAAGGTAGTCGTGCGGGCTTCCTCGGCGGGATATGTCGACTCGGTCGAAGACCTTGACCTGCTTGCGGGCGATGTGCAGGACCACGTGGATTTTAAGCTCCCGGTGGGAACTACCCTCACCGGGCAAGTGCTTTCTTCGTCGGGCGCGCCTGTGCCTGGAGCGTTGGTGACGTATACTCATTGGTCCGAGGTGGGGAGCGACGTGCACCTTTTCGGCGGAAAGCGGGGCTACCTTATCCCGTGCGATGAAAAGGGAATCTTTCAAATTGGGCTTTACCGCAAAACCGTCGATGATGATACCGAGAGGATGGTGGAGAGCATCGATATCGTTGCGCCGGGGCACGAGGCAGGTCATTTCAGCAATGTAACGTTGCCGGTTGGGGAGGTGGTGCCGTTCCAATTGCAGGCGCCTGCCACCATTCGCGGCCGCGTCATGTGGAAGGACGGTTCGCCTGCCGTAGGGTATGTGGTCCGGGCGGAAGGTTGTGTTGAAGATGCGCAGCGGAGTTCCAGATCCACGGCACCCGTGGGATGCGTAGTGGGCGCCGATGGGGCGTATGAGATTGGCGGTCTGGCGCCGGGTTTGCCCTATCACGTAAAGGTAGAGCGGCTAGACGGACGGGAGGTTCCAGGGACACAACAGATCACTACCGATCCTCGGCAGGCTGGAAGTGTCTTCGAATGGAATCCGGTGATGACGCGGCCGATTCGCGTGACCGGGCGACTCTACGCGGAAGGCAGCAAAGAGCCTTTCAGCCACTACCAAGTGCTGGCCATTGGAAAGATCGAAAATGGCCCTTCCGGCTATCGGGATGAGAATGCCGACGGCGGCGAATACGAACTTCTGATATCGCGTGCGGGTTCGTATTGGATCTATCCCGATTACGAACTGAGTTTTCACGAGGAGGGCTCACTGAAGCCTTACGGCAAACAAGTGGAAGTGCATGAGGGAGACGACCTGCGTGTCGACTTGTATGTGCCGAAGCCATACCTTTTTCCCGTGCGCGTGGTTGACACTCAGGGGAAGCCGTGCACCAAGGCGGAATTGCGTCAGTGCCGGATAAGTTCAGATCAAGGCCGGGAGATTGAGGTGTTTAATGTGGCCAAGCTCGATGCCGATGGGCGCTATACGTGGTTCTGCATGCCCGGCAAAGAGGTATGGTTTACCGCGACGACCAAGGGATGTCATGCGGAATCGACCGCGCGCCGGATCGGTGTGGCGGGTTTCACCGCGCAGGAAGAGACACTCGTGCTCAAGCCCTTTGGGGGACTCAAGGCGAATATTGTCGTGCCTGACGGGGTCAAGCTGAAGGGAGGCGTTCTCCTGCGCGTGGCCAATCTTGACGGAACGGTCGAGGATATGCTCCACACGGTCTTCTTTTGCGTGAGCAGTGCCCCGTACCTTGTTTCCGATTGCGTGCCCGCGGACCGGATCTCCGTTACGGCCGTCGAGGTCGATGTCGATGAGCCGCACATGTCGCAGACCGTCGAGTGCACGGTGGCTCCCGGTGAGATTTATGACTTGGGTGATCTTGTGATGCGTTGATGCAAGGCTGTTGCGTTAGCCCTCACCCCGGCCCTCTCCCAGGGGGAGAGGGAGGAAGACTCCAGAAGGGTGTATATTGGTGGGGAGCGTTTTGCTCGCTGACATTCTTTGGAGACTGGAGGGGGTGTTATGCGTTATTCAACTTTGTT
>JAVEWL010000685.1:0-3455 GCA_034004565.1 FCB group bacterium
AAAGACTCATTGACATCATCATTATGATTACATATAGTCTGCATTAAATCATGATCCGCCTTACATACCCCGAGATAAGAGGAGCCGCCTCCCGGCTGCTACTCGCCAACTGACCATGCAACCACTACTGAGCTTCGGATTGGGGTTCGCCCTGGCTTGGCTCTTCTTGAAAGACAAGGATTCCAAAATGCCCGCAGTACAGAAACAGTTTGAAGATTTTCATACAGCCATCAAGCTCGATGGCGATGACGAGAATGCGAAATTGCGCGAGAAACGCGACACCTTGATCCGCGCGCTGAAGGCGAACCTGCCCGATGATGCGCCAAGCTTCGAAAGCTTCAACCAGGGCAGCTACTCCATGTTTACCGGGGTATTGCCGCCGGACCGCAACTACGACATCGATGTCGGCATCGTCTTCGACTGTAAAAAGGACAAGTACCCCGACCCCGTGGCACTCAAAAAGAAGGTGCGCGATGCGCTCGACACGCACGGCCGCTCCGTATCCATTCGCCGCCCGTGTGTCACCGTCAACTACATGCGCGACGGCCAGGTCGACTATCACGTAGACCTCGCCATCTACGTGAAGCGCGACGACAACCTCCTGGACCTGGCCAAGGGCAAGGAGAACTCGGCCGATGACAAGCGCGTTTGGGAAGGTTCCGACCCCAAGACGCTCACGTCCCTAATATGCAGCGCCTTCACTGAAGCCGACGAGCTCGCCCAATATCGCCGTTGCATCCGCTACCTGAAGCGGTGGCGAAACGTCCAGTTCAACAGCGGCGCGCCCCTCAGCATCGCCTTGACGGTAGCTGCCTATCGCTGGTTCAAGCCCCATTTCGAAATCTCGGGCAAGGCGGGAGACCTGCGCGCCATGTTGGCCTGGGTCAAGTCCATTCTCTCTCAGTTCACGTGGGACATTGCCGATGAGGGCCTCCACGAGCGGCTCAAGGTCGTCTTACCCGTTTCGCCCAACAGCGACCTGATGGCTTGGATGTCGAAGTCGCAGATGGCGACCCTGAAGGAGAGACTGGAATCATTGCGCGACGCACTGAGTGACGCCTACGACGAAGAGTTGCCCGAAGACGCCTGCAAGTTGCTGAGCAAGCAGTTCGGCGACGACTTCAAGGTTCCCGAGAAGGCCGAGACGGCGAAGGCCGCCCGCGCTCCATACATCAGCACCGGGAACTCGGCTTGACGAACGAGGCACCTACTCCTCCGGACAGCACCGACATCGTCTTCGGTGCGGTTCGCTTGCTGTGCAACGAACGCGGGATCGATATCGCGCGATGTGAATCGGGCAAGCCCGGAGTCCTCGCAGCCAAGTTGAAAGGCTCGACCCGTGAGTGGGAGCTGCTCGTCGACTGCCAGGAAGAGCGTATGTCACTCCCCGCAGTAGGTCTCCGGCCGCCGCGTGGGCTGCTTCCGCACGTCAGCTATCACGGCGGCGTCTGTGTGGATGATGGCCAAGGTCTTTCCATCGACCCAGACCGCCGGGAGGACATCGCGGGACACACGTTGCTCGCAGCCTACGACCTTCTGGAGAAGTGGTCCTTGGACGAGTTCGCCGCCCACACCGAGTTCATGAACGAGCTCGAGGGCTACTGGAACGGACTACCGGGTGCAGTCCGCGGCCAAAGTGTTTTCGAAGTAGACAGCACCGACCGCCTCGTCAGCGCTTACGAAGAAAGTCGGCGCAAGCAACCAGCCTGGTACTTCGCCGAGCGAGGGGCGCGCCCCCGGGAGTTCAACCTCGCGAAGCTGCAGCCGTTGCGGGCGCTGTACGTGCACCTCGACCGGCTACCGGGCATCCCTGCCTATCCCGACCAGCTCGCGCACGACTTCATAGACGGAATTCGGTCGGTGCTGTCGCCTTCGCAACTCGTCCTCTGGGACGAACTCGTTGGCCCGTCGAAGAACGGACGCAAGGCAAACGTGCTGCTGGTGTCGGTTCCGCGGCAGGCCGGTGGGCGGTCGCTTGTCGGCGCTGCGTTTGCTGCCCACAAGGGTGAAGTTGACCGCCGCGTCCCACTACTACCGCTGACCGCCCGGCGTCAGACGGCGGCGCACATGCGGGAGCGCGGAGGTGCTTCACTCGAACTGCTGGGCAAACACGTCGCCATCCTCGGCTGCGGCGCCGTCGGCTCGGTGGTGGCAGACACATTAGCAGCGGCCGGTGTCGGAAAGCTCACCTTGGTCGACGCGGATGAGTACTCTGAGGACAACGTTTTCCGGCATGTCCTTGATCCAGCGTATATCGGCTTCCCAAAGACCTGGGGGCTGAAGTATCAGCTGGAGCGCCGTTACCCCGGTCTGACCGTTGATGCCTTCGATGTCATTGCACAGCATTGGCTCGCGAGGACTCCCCTCACCGGGTTCGATGGGGTTGTCCTTGCTTTTGGTGCACCCTCGGTCGAGCGCTCATTCGCGCGCGCGTTTCGCTCCCAAGAGCACAAAATCCCGGTCGTCTTCACCTGGCTGGAGGCACTCGACCTCGGCGGCCACTCGGTCTTGATGTGGGCGCACGAGCCTGGATGCCTGGACTGTCTTTACCGTGACGAAGAGGGCGCCCCCTGCCTCCACCCGCGAACGTCATTCCTTGAGCCCAACCAGCACGTCACCCGTAACCTTACGGGATGCGCGAGCGTGTTCGTGCCCTACGGCGCACTGCAGGCCCGCAAAACCGGACACATCGCTGCCGAGCAAATGCTCGGTGCCTTGGTCAGCACATCTCCGCAACCCGCGTATCACTACTGGGCCGGAGACGGCACCCAAGCGCGCGCCCAAGGACTGCAAACAACCGCATGGTGGTCGCGTGCGCCAATAACCACCGCAGCAGCTGCAACCGAACAGGCCTTCGGCCGTCCCTGCAAACGCTGCCGGGGCGACTCATGAAACTCGTTTACCGGGTTACCCCTCGCCAGCGCCTCATCATCGTCGAACACGCGGTCGACCAGTTGCTTTCCTTCGCCCAACGGCACTGGTGGCAGTCCGAGGCCGGTGGTGCTCTTCTCGGGCGGAACCTGCTCGACAGCCACGATGTCGTTGTTGATGAAGTGACGACACCGCAATCAGCCGACCGCCGAAGTCGCTTCGCCTTCTTCCGTTCACAGCGGCACGAGGCACTAGCCCAGGAGCGCTGGCGTCAGCAAGCAGAAACAAGTACGTACCTTGGCCTTTGGCACACGCATCCGGAGCCTGACCCCACCCCGAGTTCGGTCGACTACAGGGACTGGCAACAAGCCGTGGCCGCCGACGCGTTTGAGGGTGACCGTCTCTTCTTCCCCATCGTCGGAACCAACAGCATTCGCATCTGGACGCTGAGCCGCCGCGGCACCCTCAAGCAACTGCGAGGGGAGAACAAGAATGGCTAGAACACAAAATCGGGCGTACCTGAGCCCCACTGTCCGCCGCGACCTCTGGGTCGATGCCGGTGGTAGGTGCGAATTCCGCGGCTG
>JAVEWL010000686.1:0-3451 GCA_034004565.1 FCB group bacterium
AGGCGGTGCTGGCCGGTGACAAGCCGCCGTATATTTTCTCGATCGACAGCAGCGCGCTGAACTTCGGGCACAGTTACGAGATCATGGGCACGGCCTACGACTACATGGGCAATACGCGCAACACGACCATGGGCATGTGGATCGCCGATTCCGCCGATCCGCCGACGGTGGTCTTGCCCGATGACCCGGCCGATGCGGTATTGCACGGCATATCGATTCCGCTGACGCCCACGCAGATCACGGGCGGCGTCCGCGAGATTCAATTCTTCCTCGACGGCGCGGCGGAAGCCTTCAACACGAGTACGCTGTCGCCGTATCAGGTGCGTCTCGACACCCTGGGTATGACCCTCGGCACACACACGGTGCGCGCGGTCGCGGTGGACGGTCTCGATCAGACCGGCGAGGATACGCTGACCTTCGAACTCGCCGAAAACAAGAACATGCCGACGGTGAGTTTTGGCAATTTGCAGGACGGCATGCAGGTTGTCGTGGGCCAATCGCTCGTCGTCAATGCCAGTGCGGAGGACCGTGTCGGAATCGTTTCCGTAGCCTATTATCTGGATGGCACAAAGGCCGTTCCCATCGCCACCGGTACGGAACCTTTCAGCATCGATACGAGCACGTTGTCACTCGGCACGCATGCGCTGTTCATCGTGGCGACCAACAAGCTTGGAATCACCAACGACATCGCCGATCCCGCGTCGGTGCTTGAATTCGCGGTCGTGCAGCCGCCGCCGGGGCAACCGCCCGCGGCGCCCTCCCTGACGAGTGTTTCCTATCCCGTGGACGGGAAGGTGACGGTGGTCGGCCAGAGCGTGGCCAACGCGAAGATCGACATCACCAACACGACGCTGGGCCTCACCGTGACGACGCAGGCCAACGGCGGCGGGACGTTTACCTGCGTGGTCGGCGCCGCTGCGGGGGATGTGCTCCGCGTGGTGGCGTACGACTTGAGCCAGTCGCCGGACCCGAGCCAGCCCACGCAGACCGTGGTGCAGGCCGCGCCGATCCTGCAACGTATCGAGGTCAGTCCGACCTCGCACACTTTCACGAGTTTTGCAGGCTACGTGGACCTCCAGGTTACGGGCTATTACGACAACAGCACGACCGCCAACCTCACTTCGAAAGCCACGTTCAGTTCGAGCGCAACCGGCGTGGCGGGCGTGACGGCCTCCGGGCGGACCGCGCCCCTCGCCAACGGCACGGCAAAGATCACCGCCACGTTCGAAGGCAAGACGGCGGCGTGCGAGGTCACCGTACACGTCGTGGTGTTGTCGCGAATCGAAGTGACGCCCAGCCCGGTTGAGCTGGCGGCGATCAACCAAACGGCGACGCTCACCGTGACGGCGCACTACAGCGATGATTCCACCGTTCCCGCGCCAGGGCCCGTATCGTTCGTCTCAGCCGATACCCGCATCGCCTCCGTGAATTCCTCCGGCCAAGTCCGCGCGGTGGCGCCCGGCAGCACGGAGATCACCGTGTATCAACCGGGTGCCGACCCGGTGAAGGTGCCCGTGACGGTGGATACCGGCGCGGACCCGATCCCGACCGTCGCGATCCTCTCGCCGGCCTCGAATTCGGCCGTCGAGCGGGGCGACAGCGTGCTGGTGCGCGTGCGCGCGCAGGATACGCTCGGCGGCGTCACGCGGGTCGCCCTGGAAGCGACCGGCGCGGTCACCGCTTCGGACCTGCGGCTCGTCTCGCCCGCGTCGCTGCTGACCGAGCAGACGCTCTTCTTCAACGTGCCCAATACCGCCGCTATCGGCGGCACGATCGGCGTGCGGGTCTGGGCCACGGACACCAGCGGCGCACCGTCCGTTGCCGCGACACTTACCCTGCGCGTGGTCGACAAGACCGCGCCAGCCGTGCGCATCACCGCGCCTGCGGCCCTGGCAGAATTCGCACCCGGCGAGGCCGTCACCATCGCCGTCACCGCCACAGATCGGGTCGGCGTCACGCAAATCCGTTACGCGACCGTCGGCGGCGTTGTCGTGACCGGCATGCGCCCGATCTCGCCCGCGTCCGCATCGACCTCGACAACGTTCACCTTCACCGTGCCCGACGACGTGCCCGATCCGGAAGTCCGCATCCAGGCCTTCGCACGCGACGCCGCCGGCAACGAGGGTCAGGCCGCGCCCGTGGATATTGTCGTGCGCAGCACGGACCGCACACCGCCCGCCACCGAGGCCACTGCGGTCTCCGCGCCTTCCGGGACGAACGTCACCGTCACCTACCGCGTCACCGACGGACTGGACGACCTCGATCACGTAGAGCTTTACTTCCGCAAGGACGGGATCGGCACCTTCAACCGCTATACGCGCGCGGATGCCGGCAATCCGCAGGGCCGCTACACGCCGCAGAGCGGGGCGACCGGAACCATCGCGTTCGATTCGACGCGCATGGGCGGCGACGGCCACTACGAGTTCTACACGGCCGGCGTGGACACCACCGGCAACCGCGAAGCCGCGCCCACAGACGGCGCCAAGGCCCTCCTGCCCGATCGCGATGCCACCATCTCGGCAGGCACCGTCTGGACCGATATCACGACGAACACCGCCATCACCGACATCGATACGTCCTACGACGGGCAAAACCTGCGCGTAAGCGGCGCGACGCTTACGATGTCCGGGCATCACGCGTTCAAGAACGTCGAGTTGCGCAACGGCGCGACCCTGACTCATCCCGAGACGGACGCTTCGGCCGAGTACGGCGTCGATTTCCAGGCTTGGACTGTCCTGATCGACGCGACCAGCGGCATAAACGTCACCGCGCGCGGTTATCTTGGCGGCGACAACTCCGGCCACTCGAGCGGATACACCCAGAACCGGACCGAAGGCAGCACCTTCCGTTCCTCGGGGTCCTACGGCGGCATCGGCGTGGGCGTCGAAGGCACGCCCAATCCGATCTACGGCAACCTCATCATGCCGGCCGATCTGGGCTCAGGCGGTTCCAGAGGCTACTACGGCGAACGCGGCGGCGACGGCGGCGGACGCGTCTCTATCGCTGCCGTCAACATCGCGACGGACGGCGCCATCCGCGCCGACGGCGGCACGGGCGCAGGCAGCGCAGCCGGCGACGGTTCCGGCGGATCGGTGTATTTCGTCGTTTCGACCCTCTCGGGTTCCGGGGCCATCAGCGCCAACGGCGGCAAGCGCGAACTGCCCGGCGGTGGCGGCCGCATCGCTGTGCACTACGCCGACCTCAGCACCTTCGACACCACCCTGGCCACCGCGCTCGGCGGAACGGCCAGTGGGCGCAGCAGCGGCAACGGTACGGTCTTCTTATACGACCTCAGCCAGACCGGCGGCGACCTCGTCATCGACGGTCAGCCGGGCGCGGAGTCGTCCTATTCCGCCTTGCCGATTCCACCGGGTTACGTCTTTGACAACATCGTCCTGCGCAACAACGCGCGCGTGCGCATCGACGGTGAACTGACGATCAACGATACCCT
>JAVEWL010000687.1:0-3447 GCA_034004565.1 FCB group bacterium
TATGTTTTTACTGCCCGGCTCCGGTCCAGGATGTAGGCGTCCGACGCCTCCCAAGTGCTGTCATAAACGCAGACGTTGATGTGTGACCTGCGGGTTCGCTCGCAAGGCTTGCCGGTGTACCACGTGCGCATTTCTCCAGTTGAACGAATCGGATGATCCCGGTCGAAGACCGGCGTAAGCCGCTCGGTATTCTCTTGGCGAATGGCTTCCCAGATATGTTGCACGACACGCGTCATGTTCAGGGTGAGAATCAGGCGGCGGCGCAGTTCATCCTGATAGAACAACGGCGGGAAAATGTCGATTCGGTCCGCGCCCATGAATTGCTCGACGAGCCGCACGAGCTGGGCCAGCAGCACTTCCCGGTTCCCCTGCCAGTCTTGCTGCATCTGGTCATACACGTAGCGCGCCGCTTCAAAGATGATTCGTTGCGTGCGAAACTCCTGGACAAGACGTTCGAGTTCAATCCGGTCTATCTGGGTCACATCCGGTTTGCCGTCCAGTACCGGGGCTAATTCAGCCACCTGGGCCGTCTGCCCGGCGTCCAGTTCCAGCCGGCCCACGTTCTCCATATTCAGCGTCAGCTTCGGCTGGAGCACATGGTCTATTCGGATGACATTCGGCCACGTGATTTCGTATTCCCGCTTTGCGGGGTCCGGCTCCACAGTTGTCTTGGGCGTCGGGGGCGGCGGCGGCGCGTCTTCCCCTCCCTCGTGCGGCAGGAAGGTGAAGGGCACCCCAAAGATGTTCACATACTCCGGCTCAAAAAGGTCTATCCATGCGCCGGTGAACGGGTCTTGTGTCCTCTTGATGTCGTAGCTCGTGCGCCGGAGGCCGCGGCCAACCACTTGTTCGCACAGCAATTGGCTGCTGAATGCGCGCAGGCCCATGATGTGCGTCACGGTCTTGGTATCCCATCCCTCGCTCAGCATGGCCACGGAAATGACGTTCTGGAATTGCTCGCCCGGCTCCCCCACCTTGCCGACCGTCGCCACCTGTTGCCGAATGAGTTCCTTCTTCTCGTCCCGGGTCAGCGCGCGCGCGGGCGCTGCGCCGTCACCGCCTTCCTCCGCATCATCTTCCGGGGTCCCGGTCAGCGCCGCGGGTTCTTCCTGTGCTTCGGCCTCGTTCAGCACGCGGGAGTCAATTTGCAGGATACGCTCGGGATCACACAGTTCTTCGATGCGGATATGCTTTTTCTCAAAGGCATGGCGGACCCGCGCCGCTGTCTCGGTCCGGTTACACACCGTAATCATCACGGGCGGCGCGGTGTGCCCCGCCGCAAGCCACTTCTTCCGCCATTCCAGCCAATCCGCGCCCAGCAGCCAATAGGCATTCAACACCAAGTCCGGAAGCGGTTCCTCCGGCTTCGCAGGACGGTTCAAATCGTCCTTCACGTCGGGATCGTTGTAAATGTGATACAGGCGCGATTTGTAGGTCTTGGCATCCGGCACTGCGTCATCGCGCACGACAACACGCGGCGTCTTCACCAACCCGGATTCAATTGCATCGTTCAGGCCGAAATCGCTCACTATCCAGCCGAAAAGGGCTTCCTCCCGGCTTTTCTTGCCGGACGGCGTGAACGGTGTCGCGGAAAAGTCGTAGCAGGTCAGAATGTTTCTCGAACGGTGAAGCCGGTCCAGCCCGCCGATCCAGACGGTCGCCTCGGCGGCGCTGTCCTTCATGTCGCGCGTGCGAAGATACTTTCCTTCCGCTTCCCAGTTCACCCGCCAGGCATGGTGTGCCTCGTCGTTGATGACCAGCAGGTTCCGGGCACTTGCCATGTCGCTCAGCACCTCGCGGGTGTAGGCTTCGTCGCTCTTGGCGCCGCGCTTGTCCACACTGCGCCTTTTCTGAATCTGCTCCGCGCTGTCCCATGACAAGGCGTGCCAGTTCCGCACCATGACCTTGCCTTGCCGCAGCTTGTCGCGAAGCCCTGCCGGGACGATGCGGAACGCTTCGTAGTAATTGTCTTCGGCGGCGGGTTCCAAGACGGCCAGGCGGCTTTTCACCGTGAGTCCCGGCGCGACGACCAGGATGTTCTTGGAGAAGCGGGCGTCTTGCGGATAGGCCGCCTTGCTGAGGATATGCCAGGCGATCACCATCGCCATGACCACCGTCTTCCCGCTGCCCGTGGCCATCTTGCAGCATTGCCGGAGGAATGCGCCGCCGTCGCCCGGTATGTCGATGCCTACTCGCTCCGCCGCCGGCGCCTCGGTCAGCCAGATAAGGGTTTCCACGGCTTCCAACTGGCAGAAGAAGTAGCGGCGCGCCTCGAATTCTTCGGGGTCGTTCCAGTAGTCCAACAGCCGCTTCGTAATGCTCGACACGCCCGGATATCCGGCCTCACGCCATGCTTTCACCCGGGGCCGGATCTGATTGACCAGCGGGATCTCCATGAAGACGCCCGGATCATCAAAGGCCTTCGAGTCGGGCGAAGCCACCACGTAGCCCGCCGGGCGGCGGCCCCATTCCAGGTCGAACTCGCGCGTATCACGCACGTATTTCCAGTGCCGCTGCGGTTCCTCATAGGGCGAATTAATGATCAAGTGGTCGATGGTCTTGGCGGGCATCTTTGGTCCCTTCAAACCCTTCGGACCGTAAGGTCCCGAATGAAGAGCCGGTAGTTGTCAAGCCCAACGACCATAATGTCGCTCGTTAGCCAGCGCAGATGTCCTTTAAGCTTCTTCAAGAGCACGTCCCGCTTATTGTCCGTCCGTTCCCGGGAGCGCCGCGCGGGTGTTGCGAGGTCCTCGAAGAAGTAGACCACGCGCGGCGGATTGCTCAGCTTTCCAAGCGCATGCGTGAACAGCGGTCGGCCATGAGGCCCCGCGGTATGTCTTCCACCCACGACGCCGGCGATCGTGTCGCGCACCTTCCGCGTCACCGTTACGGGCAAGACATCATACTTCTCTTTACCTGGAACGCCCCGCGAGAAATCTTTCACCTCTACCAAGAGTAGGGGATCAGCATCGCGCAGACACAAAAAGTCGACGGCCTTTGTCGCTCCCACCTTCTTCAACAGAAGGGTCTTGTAGAAGCCGCCGGGCTCGTCATACTTGAGCACCTCCCAAGAAGCGCCAAAGGCGAACTCCAAATTGCCTTCCCGAATGGTGGTCATCACTTGTCCTCCGCCTTCATTCTTTTAATGGCAGCCTCCTGCTCGCGCTGATAGTGCGCCGCGAATTCATCGAGAATCGGGTTATCCTCTAAGTCGGTCAATGTCGTACCCATCTGGATGCGAACGGGTTCACCATTCTTTCGGCTCAATGCGAAAAATCGAATCGGCATTTCGGGTTTCGTGTGGTATTCAGCGGCCAACGACAATTCCCCGGTCAGCAGGTAGTCATGTGTGGCGATGAACACCTGCACACGTGCCTGGGCCAACTTGCGGAGGAGACTGGCGATATGCCGAATGAGGCGCGGATTCATACTGGACTCCGGCTCATC
>JAVEWL010000688.1:0-3443 GCA_034004565.1 FCB group bacterium
CCGGCGGTTCTCGAACAGTTTCGACCCCAGCTCGCGTTCGCGCCACGCTTCGTATTCTTCGTAATTGCCGTTGAACCATCGCACCTGGCCGTCGCCCTCAAACGCCAGGGTGTGCGTGCAGATGCGATTGAGGAAGAAGCGGTCGTGGCTGATGACGAGCACGCAGCCGGAGAAGCCGAGGATGGCTTCTTCGAGAAGGCGCAGCGTGTTGACGTCGAGGTCGTTCGTGGGTTCGTCGAGCAGGATCACGTTGCCGCCCTCGCGGAGCAACTTGGCGAGATTGGCGCGGTTGCGTTCGCCACCGGAGAAATCTTTCGTCGGCTTCTGCTGATCGGCGCCTTTGAATCCAAATCGGGAAAGATACTGGCGCACGGGGATCGGGCGCTTGCCCAGGACGATCTCCTCGTTACCGCCGCCGATTTCCTCCACCAGCGTCTTGTCGCTCTGCAGCGTCGACCGCTCCTGGTCCACGTAGCTGAGGCGGACGGTCTGGCCGATGTTGATGTTGCCGGTATCGGGTTTCTCCTGCCCCACGATCATGCGGAAAAGCGTCGTCTTGCCGGCGCCGTTGGGGCCGATGACGCCCACCACGGCGGCCTTCGGCAGCGCAAACGTCAGATCCTTCATCAGCAGGTTGTCGCCATAGCTTTTCGTGACGCCCTGGAACTCGATCACCTGGTCGCCCAGATGTTCGGCTGGCGCGATCTGGATGACGGCGCTTTCCTTTTCGTTCTCGGCCTTCTCCTGCGCCACGAGTCGTTCGTACTCGGCGAGTCGCGTCTGCGCCATGTCGTGGCGGTCCTTCTGGGCCATGCGAATCCAGGAAAGTTCCCGCTCGAGCGCGCGACGGCGGGGCGAACCCTTCTTCTCGTCGCCGGCCAGTCGCGCCAGCTTCTGGTCGATCCACGAGCTGTAGTTCCCCTCGAACGGAATCCCTTCGCCGTGGTCCAGCTCCAGAATCCATCGCGTGATGTTGTCGAGGAAGTACCGGTCGTGGGTGACGATGATGACGGTGCCGGGATAATCCGCCAGTTGTTGTTCGAGCCAGTCCACCGTCACCGGATCGAGATGGTTCGTGGGTTCGTCGAGGAGCAGCAGGTCGGGTTGTTCGAGAAGAACGCGCGCCAGCGCGACGCGGCGTTTTTCGCCGCCAGAGAGCGTCTTGATCGTGCGGTCGTCGTCCGGAAGCACCAGCGCCTCACTCGCCTGGTTGAGTTTCTGGTCCAGGTTCCAGGCGTCGGTGGCGTCGAGGCGGTCTTGCAGTTCGGCCATGCGATCCATGAGTTTCTGCATGGCGTCGTCGGGCATTTCCTCGCCCATCTTCATCGTGATCTCGTCGTATTCCTTGAGATCCTTTGTGATGTCGGCAAAGGCAAGCTCGAGGTGCTGGCGGACGGTCATGTTCTCGTCGAGGTGCGGCTCCTGGGGCACGTGGTCGCGCTTGAAGCCGCGGGTCAGGTCGGCGCGTCCCTGAAAGTCATCATCCTTCCCCGCCATGATACGGAGAACCGTGGATTTGCCCGAACCGTTTTCGCCCACGATGCCGATTTTGGCGCCGGGGAAAAAGCAAAGATTGATGTCTTTGAGAACCTGCTTCTGGCCGTAGTACTTGTTCAGGCCGAGCATGGTGAAGATGAATTGTTCCGCCATGGCGGTATGCTTCCTCCGTTATCGTTGGTGCGAATGGTTGGGGGCTCAGAAAGGCGCGCGGCCCTTGGTCGAGGGTCTTGCCTGCGCGCGCGGAAATTTCGGGTTTCTGTTACTCGTCTTCGTCGTCGAGTTCTTCGTCGTCGACTTCTTCTTCCTCGCCGAAGACGAAGTCGGCGAACTGCTCCGCGTCGGCAAACCAGACGGTGTCGTCGTCCTCGTCGCTGGTGCGCACGAGGATGCCGCTCTCGGTTTCCGATGCCACGACATACGCGATAGCGCTGGCGGCCTCGATGGCGGCGGGATCCTCCGACGAGGTGATCATGATGTCGCGGGTGTTTTCATCAAGTTCGGCCCGGAGCGAATCTTCCTGCTCCAGGATTTCATCGATGAAGCCCTGCATCTCGTCGTCGCGGTCGAGGCGCGGGGTGGCGGCGAAATCGAGAACGGGTTGCCCCTCGTCTTCCTCGAGATCGGGAAGATCGACGTAGATCGTTCCCTGGGTGAGTTCGCGCGTCGCGCCGTCGTAGTCGTCAATGTCGACCTTTTTGCCGTCGATCATGACGCCACACGTCAAACCCAGCAATTCAGTCAGCGAATGGCTGATCTCGGAGATGCTGAGCAGTTCGGGGTTTTTCTGAAAGACCATGATGACTGGCATGATCGGGATCCTTTTGTCTGACGGACGGGCGCTGGGGCCGTCCTTGTCCACCGGAAACATGATGATACCAGAGTCAAAGCGGCTGTGGGGTCAATCGGGAACGAGAAGCGTGCCACGGGAGCGGCGCCGGGTTCAGGCGGGGCGCTTTATCTTTTTCCGCGCGCGATCCACCTTCAGCCGGAGGCGAGCCTCGCGTTTTTCCAGGTCGCCGGCCGCTTTTTCCAGCGCGGGGGCAACGGGCCTTCGGGTGATGGCCGCCAGCTCGCGCTCCAATTCGATGCCGGCGCGCAGTCCGCCGACCAGTTGCAGCGCCGCGGCGTGGTCGCGCGCCACGTGCTCGTGGTACTTTGCCAGTTCCAGGCAGGCGCCCAGGCCACCGGTGAGGGGACGCCGCGCGAGTTCCTGCCAGATTTCCACGGCGTCTGGCCAGCGCCGCAGCCGCTTGTGCAATCGCGCCAGCCGCTCCATGTGGGTGCGTTCGGCGGCCTCATCGGCGCATCGCTCAATCGCGGCCGTCCACGCACGGCCGGCATCCTCATGCAGGCGACGCGCCTCGAGCCATCGCGCGGCCGCGGCAAATTCCTCGTGATGCTTCAGCAGCCCGCATCCCATCGGGTCAGCCGCAATGCACGCCAGCCGGCGCAGCAGCGAACTGAGCGTGATGATGTCCCACGCGTTGTGATCGAGCACGGCCGCCATGCGTTCCGCACGGCCGGTGCGCGCCATGTGGAAGAAAATGCTCGGAATCAGCGCGCCGTCCAGGTCCGGGCCCCGGTCAATACCCAGCACGTTCAACTCCACCTGCTTCAGCGAGACAGACGGCAGCATTCCCCGCCACATCCGCCGCGAGAAATGCAACAGATCAAGCTGGTGCTTGCGAAACACCCGCGGCGGAATGCGCTGCAACGTCGCCCGCGTCCTCAGCAGCGGAATGTCGAACGTCTTGCCGTTGTATGTGCAAATCGCCCTGAACGGTTCCACGCGGGCCGCAAGGCGCTGCATCATATCGCCTTCGTGGCAGAAGTCCTCGATCAGGTATTGCTCCAGGCGGAACTCCCACCCGGCACCGTTTTGCTCCCACCAACCGACCCCGACGAGAAACGGCCCCGTCCCCGTGCCCCCGGCAAGCCCCGTC
>JAVEWL010000689.1:0-3438 GCA_034004565.1 FCB group bacterium
CTCGATTTGCCGGTAGAGGCGCGCGTTTTCGATCGAGGTGCCCAGCGGACCGGCCACCGCGGTGAAGACGACGAGGTCGTCCGCGGAGTAAATGTCTTTCGAGGCCTTCTGGCCCAGGGTCAGCAGGCCGACGAGGCCGGCCGAATTCTGCAGGGGCACGCAGAGGAACGCATCGAGCTCTGCCAGGTGCCGGGCGATCTGGATGCGCGATTCGACGGGGCGCTCGTGCAGCAACTGCTCAAGGACGAGCGGGTGTGGTTCGATGCGCATGTGCTTGATGAGCGGGCCGTGGTTGTAGAGGCGCCTGCCCTGCTCGCCGGACTTGGAGGAGTACTCCGTTACGAGCACGGAGGGGTCCTTTTCATCGATGAGGAGCACGCGGAACAACTGAACGCCCATCGTCTTCTGCACGTCTTCGGCCACGAGGCGCAGCAGTTCGTCCAGCCGGACAACTTCGGCGGCATTGCGTGAGATGCGGGCCAGCAGGCGGTTGAGGTCGTAGCGTCGCTTCAGCAGGGCACGGTCAAGGGTAAGTTGAAGCTGCTCCTTGATGGGCTGAATCACCACCGCGACCACCAGCGCCGCGACCACGGTCGACCAGAAGTTGACGGTTCCGGTGTCGTCGCTTGACACCCAGCGCACGAGCGAAACGGAGGCCAGAAACGTCAGGGCGACGAACGCCGTCAGGGCGGCGTAGACCGTGGTCCGCGAAAAGATGAGCCATATGTCCAGCAGATGGTAGCGGACCATCGCGTAGGCGAATATCAGCACCATCAGCACCATGAAGTCCGGACCGTACGGCTCCGTCGAGAAATGGAGAATGGGGGCGAGAACATTGGTGACGGTGGCCAACGAGGCGGAAAGCAGGATCCCCAGCATTACCATCTGGATCTGCCGGCGTTCCACCCCCGACGACGAGCGCAGCTTGCCCAGCAGATTCACGAACGAAAAGGCGAGGAAGAGCACGATGCACAGCAGAAGCCCGAGGAGCGCGGGGCCGTACGTGGGAAAGGGCGGGCGATCCGGGAACACCTGGACGTCGATGAGATGCCATTTTGTGAACGCGCTCGCGGCCAGAAGAATGCCGGCCGCCCAGAAGAACGTCAGTACGGCCCGCGTCCCCTCGAAGCGCTGCCGCGGAAAAACGCCGATGAACGAGTAGTACGTCGCGGGCAGAAATGCCGAGACGAAGAAGGTTGCCCGAATCCAGAACTCGGCCCATTCGCGCTGCCGGCTGTGGATGATGAACAGAACCCCAAGGGCCCAGAACATCAAGTTGAGCGAAAGCACGGCCAAGGCCCGGTGTGTGCGCTTGTGGGGATTGTTGGCCAGCACGACCAAACCCAGCACAAAGTACAGCACCGAGGAAAGCACGAGCAATGCCGATTCGGGCGCGAGCCGCATCAGTTCGCCCGCCTCAGCACGGCGGCGCTGTGGGTGCCCCCAAAGCTGATAGCGCTCACCAGGGCCGTCTTGACGTCGTTGATCCGGCTCTTCAGCGGGACGAAATCCAACCCGCAGACCGGATCCGGATCCTCCAGGTTCAACGTCGGCGCAATAACCCCTCGGTTCAAGGACATCAGGGCGCCCGCCACCCCCAGCAGCCCGCCCGCGGCATACGCCTGGCCGGTCATTGATTTGATGGCACTTATCGGTATCCGGTAGGCCGCGCCGCCCAGGGCCAACTTGTATGCGTTGGCCTCGCAGCGATCGTACATCTCCAACGAGACGCCGTGGCTCTGTATATGGTCGATGTCGTATGGCGACGCTCCCGCGTCTTCCATCGCCAGCGTGATCGCACGGGCAAGTGCCTCTCCCTGCCTGTCCAGGATCAGGGGGTTTACGCCTTCCGCCGCCGAGCCGTTTCCGGCCACTTCGCCCAGGATGCGCGCGCCCCGGGCCCGCGCACGGTCCGAACGCTCCAGAATCAGCGACACCGCGCCCTCGCTCAGGACAATGCCGTCCCGATAGCGGTCAAAGGGACGCATGGCCTTTTCAGGTTCTTCGTTGCGCTTCGAGAGAATTCCCAACGAACACGCGCTGGCAAATGACAAGGGAAAGACCGGGGACTCCGTCGCGCTGACCACCGCGGCGTCGGCGCGCCCCGAGCGGATCTGCGCCACGCCCCAGGACAGCACGTCGAGGCCAGTTGCGCAGCCCGAGGCGATGGTGATGGCCGGCCCGCGCAAACCAAGGTTGATGCTGACGTGCACCGTCGCCGAGTGTCCCGAGAAGGCCGAGGACATAAGCTTGCTGACTTTCTTGTAGCCGAAAGTGCGAAGCGCTTCCTGGTGGCCTTCGTAA
Source organism: FCB group bacterium (assembly GCA_034004565.1). Classification (GTDB taxonomy): domain Bacteria; phylum Hydrogenedentota; class Hydrogenedentia; order Hydrogenedentales; family SLHB01; genus JAVEWL01. The sequence goes on from JAVEWL010000689.1 coordinate 2,305, forward strand.
GCCTCGTTGGGGCTTCCGATGCTGGTGCCGACCCCTACCGCAATCCGCTCGCTGTCGTAGCCCGTATTTGTAAACTCCGCGTCGTCGGCGGCCAGCTTGGAGCACGCCACCGCCTGGTGCACGTGGCGATTCCAATTACGGACCTCGCTCTTACGCATGTAATCTTCGGGGTTGAAGTCTTGTAACTCCCCCGCGATTTGACACGGAAACTCCGACGCATCGAAATTCTTGATGCGCCGGATGCCGGAACGCCCTTCCTCGAGCGCTTTCCAGAACGTCTCGCGTCCTATGCCGTTGCACGCGAGCACGCCCAACCCGGTTATCGAAATCCCGCTCGAGCCCATGCCTTACTCCTCGGCTCAGTTCCCCACTGCCGCCCTCCACGATGATGAGGGGCGGAACCCCACTGCCTTTGTCGGCGCGCAGGCGCGTTCGTTTAACGCCCCCACGAGAGCCGCCACCCCCACAACGCCATCGGTGGCCACGGCCCTGCGACTCAGAGACTGGAACTCGGCTTCGCGTCCGGCATAACCCGTAAGACGCGCCCATAGCGCCATCTCCGCAGATAGATATAGTACCGTGGTCTTGTCCTTCAGTGCAAGTAAGAGGCGTTCCTGTTGTCGAATGGCTTCCCCGGCGGGCGTGCGGGCCAGACGGTATGGCACCAGGGGCCAGCGGTGAGGTGGCAGAGGAAACCGGGTTCGACAACGCAACAAGTCACTAAAATAGGACTTTTTGTTGAGACCAAAGCCGAAAAACTCGTTTAATTCGTACCAATTTGAGCCGGGAAGCAGCGCGGCGAGCTCGACGCGTACGGCATCGGGCCGGGTGCGATCGATAAAGCGGAGCGTTTCCGCTTCGGTGTGGTAGTCGTCGGCCGGACCCGGATAGATGAAACTCGCGGAGGTAAAGAACTTGAAACTCCGGCAAATCCGTAAGACCTGTTCCGCGTGCGAAACCCCCATATCGTGCCCGTAGAACTCATCGAGGAGGCGCTGGCTTCCGGAGTCCATCTGAAAGTCCACCGCGCGGCAACCGGAGGCGCGCAGCAGAGGCAGCGCGCCGGTATCGATTCCGTCGGGCCGCAGCGAGCGCCCGTATACGACGCGCATGCCGCGAAGCTGCATCTCGCGC
>JAVEWL010000690.1:0-3436 GCA_034004565.1 FCB group bacterium
CGACGTAGCCCGCGGCATCGCCCAGCACGCAGCCGCGCGGCGCGCTGACGAGGGTCGCGCGGCGCGTGAGGGCCGGCGTGCCGCGCCAGGACAGCGCATTCAGGTCGGGTACGGACGGGAAGCCCGCCGATTCAAGCACCGCCGCCGCCGCCGGGCCCATGCCGCCGGCCCCCTTCATAAAACCGAGTGCGAACGCGGCGGCAATGTTAAGCCGTCCGTCTTCAATTCGAACCAGTCCGACGTATCCGCCCGCTCCGCAGGCCATGTGTATGATGCCCGGCTCGTACGTGTCCGGCGCCGCCTCGGCAACGACACCCGCGCCCACGCGCGATTCCTCCTGCGCCGGAGAATCGAATCCCTGTTCCCGCAGAAGACGTCCGCCGAGCCCGTCGGCGGCAATCACGAGGCGCGTGGTGGTTTCAAGCACGGCATCGCGTCTGCGCAATTGGACGTTGCGCGAATCGGTGTCGGGCGATCCCGCGAAGCCGGTCGTTTCGGTCAGTACGGTCACACCGGCTTCGCGCGCCGCATCGACGAGTGCCGCGTCAAATGCCTCACGCGAGACCGCCATGCCTCCGGGCAAGCGAACACCGATCCGGTGACCGCACCGCCCCACCAAAACCGTGTGGAGAGGAATTCCACCGAGCCGGCCGGCAAGGCCCCCCAAGCCGACGGCATCGAGGGCCGACAACGCACGCGCATTCAAACAGCAGCCACAGACCTTATAGCGCGGGAATCGCGCCTTGTCCACGAGCAGCACCGAGCGGCCCCGTCGCGCGAGCTCGCGCGCGGCCAGGGCGCCCGCCGGCCCGGCTCCCACGACGACGGCATCCCAGGAACGTCCGGCCACGGCTTCGAGTTGCGTTGGCAAGGTTTCAACCCTTTCTCCATGTAAGCAGGAAGCGAAACGGCCAGTGCGGCCGGATCGCGCAGCCGTGCAGACCGGCCCGTTCCCCAAGCTCCTTCGCCTCCTCCACGGTAAACGCCGCGCGAACGGAACGCGGGCCGTCCGTATGGACCACGTCGGAACGCGTCAGGAGGCGCGTGCCCGCCGCGGCAAGCGCGATGCCCATCGGACTTCGGCGAAGGTCGTCAACGGCAACCATGTGTCCCGCGGAACGGCCCATTCGCGCAAGAAGCGCCTGCGCATTCGGGTCGCTTAGATGATGCAGATAAAGGCTGCATGTCAGGATATCGTAACCCGCGGGTACTCCTTCGTTGACCACGTCGTGCGTGAAGAACGAGACCTTGGCCCCCGAGCGCTCGGCTCGGCGACGGGCGAATTCCACCGCGCGCGCGCTCACATCGCAGCCTTCGATCTCAAGTCGCAGCGCGCGCCGCCGCGCCATGTGCCACAGCCGCACCGGCACGTCGCCGCCGCCCGAGGCCAAATCGAGGATGCGCACGCTGGGCAGGCTCTTGTCGTGCATGAGCTTCGTAACGGCATTGAAGAGCGGCGCGGCCGCACGGCTCCACAAATTGATTCGCGCAAGGCCGTGCAACGCATCGTGGTGACGCGATTCCTCGAGATCGGGCCGGTCCATGACCTCCGGCTCGAGGCGGCGCGCACCGGGCGAAATAATCATTGGGACTCTTCCCCTGGTAACGGCAAAAACGCGGTTTCTTGCGTTGCGGGGATCGGCGAATGCCGGCTTCAGTACCGGTTGAGGGTCGGATCGACCTCGGCGGCGTACGCGTCAATTCCGCCGCTCAGGTTTGAGACTCGGCTGAAACCGTTGGAGATAAGATACTCCTGTGCCGTCTGCGAGCGCATGCCGTGGTGGCACAGGGTTACGATGAGCTTGTGGCGCCACGGCTCGATCTCGTCCAGGCGCGCCGGCAATTCGTTCAATGGGATGTGGGCGCAGCCGTCCACGCGCGCAATCTCGAGTTCCTGCTCCGTGCGCACGTCGAGCAGGCAGAAATCCTCGCCACGCTCCAACAACTCGGCAAGTTCGCTCGGGGTACAACGCGCGTCATCGGCCATAGGGCGCTCCTTTCAAGTGGGGTCGCGGTACAACTCGGCTCCACCGGTACGAAACGCGTCCGACATCGTCTCCATTCCTTGCTCGCGGGCGGCCTCGGCCTCAACGCCAAGTTGCCTGGCGTAGTCGCGGACCTGCTGCGTGATTTCCATCGAGCAAAACTTCGGGCCGCACATCGAGCAGAAGTGTGCGAGCTTGGCGCCCTCGGCGGGCAGGGTCTCGTCGTGAAAGTCGCGCGCGCGATCGGGATCAAGCCCCAGGTTGAACTGGTCTGCCCAGCGGAACTCGAAGCGGGCCTTGCTGAGCGCGTTGTCGCGGATCTGCGCGCCCGGGTGGCCCTTCGCAAGGTCGGCGGCGTGGGCGGCGAGCTTGTAGGTGATAACGCCCTCACGCACGTCATTTTTGTCGGGCAGGCCGAGGTGTTCCTTCGGCGTGACGTAGCAGAGCATCGCCGTGCCGTACCAGCCTATCATCGCCGCGCCGATCGCGGAGGTAATGTGGTCGTAGCCGGGCGCAATGTCCGTCGTCAACGGCCCCAGCGTGTAGAACGGCGCCTCGAGGCACCACTCGAGCTGCTTGTCCATGTTCTCTTTGATCATGTGCATGGGCACGTGGCCGGGGCCTTCGTTCATCACCTGCACGTCGTACTCCCACGCGCGCGTGGTGAGTTCGCCCTGCGTTTTCAGCTCCGCGAACTGCGCCTCGTCGTTCGCGTCCGCCAGGCTGCCGGGACGCAGTCCGTCGCCGATCGAGAACGCGATGTCGTAAGCCGCCATGATCTCGCAGATGTCGTCCCAGTGCGTATACAGGAAGTTTTCCCGGTGATGCGCGAGACACCACTTCGCCAGGATCGAGCCGCCGCGGCTCACGATGCCTGTGACGCGCTTCGCGGTCAGCGGGATGTAGCGCAGGAGCACGCCGGCGTGGATCGTGAAGTAATCCACGCCCTGCTCGGCCTGCTCGATGAGCGTGTCGCGGAAGACATCCCAGGTAAGTTCCTCGGGCCTCCCCCCCACTTTCTCCAGCGCCTGGTAAATGGGCACGGTGCCGATGGGCACCGGCGAATTGCGCAGGATCCACTCGCGGGTTTCGTGGATATTGGGCCCGGTCGAGAGGTCCATCACCGTGTCGGTGCCCCAGCGGATCGACCAGACCATCTTCTCGACCTCTTCCTCGATCGAGCTCGCCACGGCGGAATTGCCGATGTTGGCGTTGATCTTCACGAGGAAGTTCCGGCCGATGATGCAGGGCTCGAGCTCGGGATGGTTGATGTTCGCGGGGATGATCGCGCGGCCCCGGGCCACTTCGTCGCGCACGAATTCGGCCGTGATCGCCTTCGGGATGCTCGCGCCCCAGTCACGGCCAGGATGCTGGCGGCGAAGCTCCTCGACGGCCTGTTCCATCCGCATGTTCTCGCGGTTGGCGAGGAATTCCATCTCGGGCGTGATCTC
>JAVEWL010000042.1:0-16137 GCA_034004565.1 FCB group bacterium
TGAGATCACCCTGCTGGGCATTTACCCTGTCGCGATAGATAGCCTCCGAGCCCTGCCTCGTCCACAGTTGGGCCAGGCAGGGCTCGGCCTTTTGGAAGCGTCATTGAGACTTCATCCTGCTCAGGATCGGCCTGTCGGCGAGGTCCCTCGGGATGTTTGACTTGTGGTTGGAGTAGTACCGGATGTAGCAGCCGGTCATGCCAACGGTGCGGAGTTGTCCGGACCCGCCCCCGGTAAGGGCGGCCGGCACGTCGCTGCTGAGCAGTCTTGACACGAAGACTTCCTGGTCGTACTGGACAGCGGGATCGTTTGCCGGCAGTTGCGCCATCGCTTCGGCGGGCACAGTGAATGAACCGTCATCGACGGCCTTAACGAGCAGTATCTTTGTGCCGACGGCAGCGCCGCCGGACACCATCAGCACTACCTGGATGAAACCGGGGTCCCTGCTTGGGGTCAGCCAGGAGAGGTTCATTGGTCCGGAGGTTCCTATTTCGCCCATGACGCTGGCCTTGCCCACGGGATCGGTGGCCCTGAAGCCAAACGGCGCCAGGAAGGTTAGTCCCTCGGGCAAGTCGACGGTGGCCGTAATGGGGCCCAAGTCCGTGCCGCCCGGCCAGGTGAACGCGGCCGACAGGGGCGGAGTGCTTACGGTGATCAGATTCTCTTGAGCAAAGGCCCCGGACAGGAAAGCGAAATGGTCTTCGTAATCGAGGAGAAAGTCGGGGTGGTCTTCCCAGGGAATCAGGGCTTCGGTATGGCTGTTGGCCGTGATGCTTCCGTCGCCACCGGCATCCAGCCCTTCCATATTCCAGATGCCCGGCAGTGATATCGTCTTGAACTCGCCCCTGAGCCAAGTCTCGAGTTCTTTGAAGGTCAGCACTTGGTATGTATCGGGCTCCATCGCTTCCACAAAGTCAAGGCACGGGTCGGCGTTCATGGGAGCGCCCAGGTAACCTAGCGATGTCAGTTGATCGAGTTCGCCGGGCAAAAAGAATGCCATAGACCCCACGGCTCTTGCCGTCGTGCCGACGGGGCCGTCGCAGTCGGCCGTGACCATGAGCAGGCCGACGCGATCGCCGTCTTCCAGGTCCAGGGCTCTTACGTGGATGTAGTCGGGCAGAAGCCTGAAGGCGGAGCCGGTCTCGTTGGTCACCGTGAGGCGGACGTCGTGATCGCCGGGCGAAGTGTAGGTGTGGGTGGGGTGCTGTTCGGTGCTGGTTGCGCCGTCGCCGAAGTGCCATTCCCACGCGGTGATCTTCGAGCCGCGCGAAAAGGAGATATCGTGGAAATGCACCGTGAGCGGCGCCTCGCCGTTGCGTATGGAAGCGGCTACCCTGGGCTCGGGGACCGAAGGACATCCCACGGCGCCCAGCAGGATCAGAACAAGAGAGATTCCATACAAGAGTTGTCGTACTGCACGCATCGGTCGCATGTCCGCTCCTCCCGCAGGCGGCAGGTTTGTCGCCGTCGATTGCTCCTACGTCCGGCGAAACAGGTTCCGTGGCTCTATTCTACGGCAAGTCCTGTACCACGGCAATGGGTTTGTAGGGCAATACTCCAAGGACAGCAGAGACCCATGAGCCCTCACCCCGCCCCTCTCCCAAAGGGAGAGGGAGCCCGCCGGGGGCAAGCTCGCCTGACTACGCAAATACCCTCTCGCCACGACCCGTCTTCTCCCCCTCTCCCTGGGGCGAGGGTCAGGGTGAGGGGGCATTCGTCCTTGCCGTCCTTTTCGTCCTTCGCTCACCCACACCCCAAAGTTATGGAACCTGCTTGGGGGTGCCGCAGGGCGTCGGGGCGTGCGTCTGGCCGGAGCATTGCTTGCGATACTCCGTGGCGGACATCTTCTGGTGTTGCTTGAAAAAGTGGCAGAGGTGGGCGGCGTCGTAATAGCCGAGTTCGTGCGCCACGTTGGTGATTGTGCGGCGCGGGTTCAGGAGCAGGCGGCTGGCGTGCTGGACGCGGCGGCGCTGGTAATAGTCGCTGGGAGGCCAGCCGGTGGCTTCGCGGAAGAGCGCGCTGAAATGGCCGGGCGACACGCCGGCCTTCTTTGCGAGGCTGGCGACGTTGAAAGGCTCGCACTGCAGGATGAGCTGCTCGATAAGCTCAACCGCCTGGACGATTTCTTCACGGAAACGCAGGCCTACTTCCTCGTTGGCGCCGCGGGCGTAGGCGCGGCTCAACTTGATGAGGAGTTTCATCAGGCTGGACTTCAGAAAAGCCTGGGACGGGTGCTCGGAATCGCATTCGCGGCCGATGTCGGTGAGTTCGTGGTCAATGCTGTCCAGTTCCTCGTTGCTGAGGCTGAATTGCGGCACCGCGTGGTGGAACGGGCCGCGAAACAGCGCCGCGGCGAGGAACAGGGGCACGAGGGCGCTCTGGTTCCAGTATGCGCCGAGGTCGTCGGAGAGCCATTCGGCAAGATAATAGACGTTGGTCTGCCAGAGGCCGCGCTCGCCATAGATCGCGTGGGCGATCCGCGGCGCAATCACGACGACGGTGCCGGGGACGAGACGGTCGTCGCCGAAGTCGGTACGGTGGATGGCCACGCCCTTGCGGACAATGCAAATCTCGTAGAAGTCGTGAGCGTGAGGGAGCCTGTCCTGACGCTCGGGCGCGAAGACGAGATCGCCGTAGTGCCAGCCGGGGAATTCGCCCGACTCCGGCATCACGCGCCGTAACTCGCCCGATCCATCCATCCACGAACTGACGCGCACGGGACGCCGGCCCGAAATCCCCACCCGCTCGTGCGACGGCGGGTAGGTGCAAGCGGGAACGAGTGCCGGTCTTGGATTCATACAATAAGCCCTTGCCTGCCTTGATGTGGCTCCCCTTTCCAAGGGGAGCTCTCTTGCAACTATGAAGCCCCCCTCCGAAAGGGGAGTTACGTTTCAGCGATTGAAACTCATAAGGTAACAGACGGCATCGTGGATTCATACAAACTTTTCCGAGAGTTGGACAAGCCTTCTGGAGGGCGGGTGAGGGTATAGTGGTATCCTGAAAGCCTAACGCTTGGAGGATTTGAACCGTGATGACTGAGAAACTCGCGATAGACGGCGGATCGCCGGTAGTCCGCGAACCGTTGCCGGAGATTTACGGCGGGGCCGCCGAGATTGGCGAGGAAGAAATTGCGGCGGTAACGGAGGTCCTGCGAACCCGGCCCCTGTTCCGCTTCCTGGATATCGAGACGTCACGCTGCGCGGAGCTGGAGCGCCTGTTTGCGGGGATGACAGGCTGCAACCATGCACTCGCGGTGGGCGGCGGCACGGCGGCCCTTATCAGCGCGCTCGCGGGCATCGGGGTCGGCGACGGCGACGAGGTCATCGTGCCGGGATACACGTATATCGCCTCGGCCGCGGCGGTGGTCATCTGCGGCGGCGTACCGGTTATCGCCGAGATCGACGAGACGCTCACGCTCGATCCGCAAGATGTGGAGCGCAAGATTACCAAGCGCACGCGCGCCATCATGCCGGTGCACATGCGCGGATACCCCTGCAACATGGACGCAATCATGGACATCGCCAAGCGGCACAACCTCCTCGTCATCGAAGACGTCGCGCAGGCCTGCGGCGGCTCGTACAAAGGGCGCCGCCTCGGCTCGATAGGCAACGTCGGCTGCTTCAGCCTCCAGCACTACAAGGTTATCACGGCGGGCGAGGGCGGCATGGTGGTCACGAACGACCGCGACATCTTCGACCGGTCGGCGATTCGCCACGACTCGGCGATGTGCTATTGGAAGCCCGGCGAGTCGAGCGTGCGTCCCTTCGCAGGCGAAAACTTCCGCATGAACGAAATGGAAGGCGCCCTGGGCTGCGTACAGTTCACCCGCCTCGAAGGCATCCTCGAACGCTCACGCTCGATCTGCCGCCGCCTCGACCACGGCCTGCAAGACGTGCCGGGCGTGCGACTGCACCGCTCGAACGATCCCGCAGGGAATTGCGGCATCTGCTTCACCTTCTTCGTGCGCGACAGCAATCGGGCCAAGCAGTTCGCCGAAGCCTTGCGCGCCGAGGGCGTGCCTGCCGGCTGCCTGTTCGACAAGGGCATCCCCGACCGCCACGTATATCCCTATTGGGAATACGTGATGGAAAAGGCGTCGCAGGACCGCCACGGCCGGCCCTGGACCTCGCCGCTGCACGATCCCGATCGCACATATTCGCCGGATATGTGCCCCAACACGCTCGAGATCCTCGGGCGCGCCGTGATGCTGACCATCTCGCAAGCCCTCGAAGACAAGCACGTCGAGTGGGTCATCCAGGCGATTCGAAAAGTGGCGGGGAGTCGCGGGGAATAAGTCCAGCAACACCCCATTTATGCATTCGCAGTTTCTCGTGCTCGTGCTCGTAATCGTGCTCGTAATCGGCAGTCTCTTCTCGTAATCGTAATCGTAATCGTAATCGTAATCGTACTCGGATTAAGAAACCGCCGATTACGATTACGATGACGAGTACGAATGAAGATCGATTACGATTACGAGCACGAGGAAGACAGTTTCCATCCTGAGAGACACAATGCGCCAAGGGAGGTTCCGTCGATGAAACAGCCCGGCCTTACGCTGCTCTATCTCGTTGCGTTTCTTATTCTGCTTGGCCTCCCTTCGTTTGCGGGAGAGAATCGCGACGTGCAGTCGCTCGACGGAGCCTGGGCCTTCAAGCTTGACCCGGACAACGCCGGCGAAACGGAGAAATGGTATTCGCCCGCCCCCGCCTTCACCGGCGAGATCACGGTGCCCGGCGCATGGGATGCCCAGGGCTACGGCGAGGAAACCGACAAGCTCCACCACAACTACGTCGGCAAGGGCTGGTACAAGCGTGAGCTTACGATCCCGGCCGGCTGGGACGGCAAGCGCGTCTTCATTCGCTTCGGCGGGGTATACCGCTATGCGAAGGTCTGGGTGAACGGCCAATACCTGGGCGAACACATCGGATACGTCTCCGATTTCGAATACGACATCACGGATGCCGTAAAGGCGGGCGAAAAGGCCATAATCGCGATCCAGATCGATTCCGAGCAGCGCTGGAACGTCGATACGATGCTGGGCTGCATGGACATCATCGACCATCTCTTCACGTACTGGGGCGGCATCTGGGGCCATGTGTCGTTAGAGGCCCGCGCCCAGGCCTGGACCGAGGACGTGTTTGTCCAACCAAAGTACTCGCCGGCAAGTTGCTCCGTTACGGCTACGGTTGCGGGCGACAAGACTCTCGCGGACGAAGCCCGGCTCGAAATCCTGTCGACTTCGGGCGAGGTAGTCGCGCAGAGTAAGCAGCCGGTTGCGGCGGGCGCGCAAATCCAGATTGATGCCGCGATTCCCGGCGCGAACCTGTGGACGCCGGAGACGCCCTACCTGTATACGGCACGCCTTTCGCTCCTGCGGCAGGGCGAAGTGCTGGACCGTCAGGAGACCCGCTTTGGCCTGCGCACCATCGAGATCCAGGGCACGAACTTCCTCCTCAACGGCAAGAAGTATTACATGAACGGCTACGGTGACGATTGCGTGTATCCCGAAACGATTTGCCCGCCCTCCGACAAAGAGTACTACCTCAAACGCCTGCGCCTCATCAAAAGCTACGGCTTCAATCATGTCCGTCATCACAGCCATTTCGTGACACCCGAATACTACGCCGCCTGCGACGAACTGGGCATGCTCGTGTCGCCGGAACTGCCCATCGGCTATGAATACTTCTATGCCCGCGCCGGCGCCGAAGCCCTCGAACTCTACAAGACGGAATGGGCCGCGGCCATCAAGCACTATCGCAATCATCCCTCGATCTTCGACTGGTGCATGGGCAACGAGATGTGGAACGGCGTGGCCATCGCGCCGGATCTCTACCGCATCGCGAAGGAACTCGACCCGACGCGGCCGGTAATCGACACCGACGGCATCTTCCCGGACGGGTTTACCGACGGCAAGAAGGATCGTCCGACGCTCGATTTTTACACGGTCATGTTCAACATCCTGACCTCCCCCTTCGACAACCCGGACAAGTTCAAAACAGGTATCCCCGCAAAGCCCGTCATCACGCACGAAGAGGGCAACTTCGTCACATTCCCGCGCCTCGACGTAATCGATGAATTTCGACACGACTTCAAGCCCTTCTGGCTGACCCCCGTCAAGGAACGCATCGAGAAGGCGGGCCTGTGGGACGAGGTCCTCACGTGGTCGGAGAAGTCCGAGCGGCTCTACTACGAATGCCACAAGGCCAACATCGAAGCGCTGCGCAAGAACCCTCACATTTCCGGCTACCACTGGTGGCTGTTCCGCCCCTGGTATCCCGGCTCCAACGGCCTCGTCGACGTTTACGACCGGCCCGTTTCCATCTCACCGGAACAGGTGCGGATGTTCAACGGACCCGTGGTCGTACTGCAGGACGGCCTCGCGCAGACGTATCGCGGCAACCAGGCTCTGGAACTCTCGTTGCTGGTGTCGAATTACCTGGGTATCGATTTCGAGAATGCCTCCCTCACGTATCGCGTGAAAGACGCCTCGAATACGCTCGCGACGGACACACTTTCGGTGGCGCGCGTCGCAAACGGCGAGCTTGTAAAGTTCGGCGCGATCACCGTGCCCCTGCCGAATCCAGCGACGCCGCAACGCGTCTTCATCGAGGCCACGCTCGACGCGGCCGGCAAGCAGTTCAAGAACGAATGGTCCACGTGGGTCTATCCCTCGGAAACGCCCATCGCGGCGCCGGCGGTGCCCCTCTATGCGAGCGCGGACCTCATGGCCCCGCTCGCGGCCTGGAATCCACAGCCCATCCCCGACGGTCCCTTGCCTACACCGGCCGTATACGTCGTGCGCCAGCCGAGCATGACCCTGCTCGAGGCCGCGCAGGCCGGCAGCAGCGTCGTGTGCCTGTCGCCCGCCGGCGTGTTTCCCGCGGATGTCACGTCGTACAAACCGGCGTGGTGGCTGGGCGTGTTTCCCGGCGACAGCAACGCCGGCACCCGGGTCTACGACCACCCCGTCACGCGCGACATCGCGCCGGACGGCTGGTGCGACCCCGCATGGTTCACGCTGCTGCAAGGGGCCCAGACGGTGCTCCTGGACGACCTTCCCGCGCAGCCGAACGTGCTGATTCGCGCGCTCAATACCCATTCCGCGCCGTCGGGTTTCTCCCGCTATGCCGACTTCGATTTCATGTGGCGCAACAAATCGCTGTTGTTCGAGACCAAGGTCGGAGAAGGTGTACTGATTATCAGCGGCCTGAACTTCGACCTCGCGCGGCGGCGCGGCGGACCGGAAGGACCCTGGATGCTGACGCGGCTGATCGAATACGCGGCCGGCCTGCCCACGCCCGAGGCCGAGGTGCCCTTCGATTACCTGCGCCGGCGAATGGACGATTCGCTCTTCACGAAGGGGCCGCTGGTTTCCGGTTTCAGCAAAGTGACTTTCTTCAAAGGACAGGAAGCCACCATCACAACCGGCCGCGATGCGAAGGCTTCGTTGTACCGTATCAATCAGCAGGAACCCATGCACCGGATAGAGTGGGAAACGGCTGTGACTCCCCAGGCGGAGCGCGTCACCTTTGCCTTCGCGGGTTCCACCGCATTCCAGACGCCTGCGCCCGGCACACCCGGCTTTGGATTGCGCATCAATGGCAAGAATGTGTTGCTCTTCAACACCACCCAGAACGAGACGCTCTGGAAAAGCGGCGACGGCCGGAGCGCCCTGCTCTTCGTGCCGAGTCCCGGCATGCCGACCTGGTCGGAAGCGACAGGGACGTTCTACGCGAGCGTTCCCGGCGACCTGCTGACGCCGGGGCGCCCGTCCACGTTGAGCGTTCACTCCTGCGGAGGTGCCAGGGATCGCTGGTTTGGGCTGATTCCCGATGCGGATCTGTGATTACGGTAACCCCGGATTACAAAGAATCTGATTCCATTCACGAAGATGCCGAAGAACGCTGCCGCCTTATCTTTGCGCCGGTTCAGGCTTGCATCCGCGTTTTCTTGCGGGATGCAAGCCTGAACGGCTCACACCACCGCATGCGGATTCAATCCCGATCGGGCCCAAGGCTTCTTCGCCTCGACGCCTACCCGCCTTTGCGTGTCGTATCCTTCAAAGCGCCGAGCGCCTTCCTGCGCCTTCGCTGGAACCTGAATACCGCGCCCTTCGTGGCATAATACACCGGCAAGGCCGAAGCGGCCCCCATCGTAAGCAGGCCTGCGCCCAGCAACACCGCAGCGCGTCCGTGAAGACGAAAATCGGTAATAAAAGCCCAGAAACGTTCGTCCTCAAGAGGCACACTTTCGTTGTGAGTGTCTAATCCTGTTATGTACATGCCAAGCGACAGCGCCGTGGGGTAGATAAAAGGAATCGTCAGCGGGTTTGTGACCCAGGTGCCGAGAGCCGACGCCAAGAGGTTGAATCGGAAAAGAGGGGCAAGCGCCAGCGCCACGATCATCTGCACGCCCGGCGGAAATAGGAAGCCGAGAAACACTCCCAGCGCCATGCCGCCCGCTATCCGTTCCGGTTCGTCCTTTTGACGTAGAACGCGCAACCACAGATAACGCATACGCCGCCGCATATCCATCTGAACAGCGTCTCCTTCTATGACCGCACCCAGCCGCAAGACATGATGCTGCCGCAAGCGTCGCCGGCTCGCCCGGAACACCGCCTCGCAACCAGGTCAAACCGCATTCATGAGATTGCTCTACGCCCCGCCGTTCTGATCCTTGTACTGCAGCAAGTACAGCGTGTAATACAACCCCCGCTTCGCCAGGAGTTCCTGGTGCGTGCCGCTTTCGCGGATCTCGCCGTGGTGCATGACCAGGATGCGGTCCGCCCGCTGCACCGTCGACAACCGGTGCGCGATCATGATGCACGTCCGCCCCTGCATGAGCTTGCCGATGGCGTCCTGGATGAGCATCTCGGCTTCGGTGTCGACGCTCGAGGTGGCTTCGTCGAGCACCAGGATGCGCGGGTCGTGCGCGAGCGTGCGCGCAAACGCCAGCAACTGCCGCTGGCCCGTCGACAGGTTGCCGCCGCGCTCGCCCACGTCGTACTCGTAGCCGCCCGGCAAACGCTCGATGAAGCGCGCGGCATTGACGTATTCGGCGCACTCGCGGATCCGCGCCTCGCTGAGGTCCTCGTTGCCGAGGCGCAGGTTCCGCATCACCGTGCCCGAGAACAAAAACACGTCCTGCAAGACCATGCCGATGTTGCCCCGCAGGGAACGCTGCTCGTAGTCGCGCACATCCACGCCGTCCACCAGCACCGCGCCGCGCGGCACGTCGTAGAAACGGCTGAGCAGGTTCGCCAGCGTGCTCTTCCCCGCGCCTGTGTGGCCGACAATCGCCACGCGCTCACCGGGCGCGATCGTTATGTTAATGTCCTTCAACACCCACTGCTCGTGCTCGTACGCAAACCACACGCTGCGAAACTCGACCTCGCCCTGTACGTCCGTCGCAGCCACCGCCTCGGGTTTGTCCTTGACCTCTTCGGGCGTATCCAGCAACGCGAACACCCGCTCGGACGACGCCATCGCGTCCTGAATGAGATTGTACTTGTCCGCCAGCGTCCGAATGGGACCGAACAGCCGGTCCGCCCACTGCACATAGGCGAACAGCATGCCGATCGACGCGACACCCGCCGAGACCTCGTGTCCGCCGAGGATCTGCAGGCCTCCATACAAAATGATGAGCGCGATCGCCAGCGAACTCCAGAATTCGACCACGGGAAAGTAGATGGCGAAGTTGCGAATCTGCCGCAGCCACTCGTCGCGGTGCACGCGGTTGCGGCGTTCGTATTCGGAGAAGTTGTCGTCTTCCCGGTTGAAAATCTGCACCACCCGCATGCCGCTGACGTTTTCTTGCATGTAGGCGTTCACCGCGGCAATCTTCTTGCGGATGTTCAGGTACGAACTTCGCGCGTACTTCTTGAACAACAGGCTTGAAATCACCACCCCCGGCACCGGGATCAGCGTAATCAGCGCCAGCCGCCAGTTCAGCCAGAAGATGAACCCGAGCACAATCACAAGCGTGAAGATCTGACTTACCACTTCGATAAAGTCGGACACCAGCCGCTCCTGGATGTTCTCGACGTCGTTCGTGACCCGCGTCATCAGCCGGCCGATGGGATTCTTGTCCAGGAAGCGCAACGACATTCGTTGCAGGTGCCCGAACAGGGCCAGCCGCATCTCGAGCATGGCCCTCTGCCCGACAAACGTCACAATCAGGCCCTGCATGTATCGCATCGCCGCCTCGGCCGTCATAAGGCCGGCGATCAACAGCAATAGCCCCATCAGCCCCTGCGTGTCGCGTTCCACCAGCGCGTTCAATTGCGCCGCGGCGCCCATACCCGACTTCTCCAGCGCGGTGCGGTCGGCGCTGTTGATGTACCAGTCGATGGCCCGCATGTTCAGCAGCGGCGTCACGTTGCTGAACAACGTCGCGGCCAGCAGCAACAGCGTCGCGCCCACCAATCGATAACGGTACGGGCTTAGGTAGCCCAGCAGCCGCCGCATGAGCCGGCCGTCGTACGGCCGTTCCTGAACCTCGTCCTCGAAATGATAGCCTTCGCTCACGCGGTCTCTTCCAGTTGCTCCTCGAGCAGTTGCCGCTGGTGCAGGTCGCCATAGACCCCGCCCAGCGCGAGCAGTTCCTCGTGCGTGCCCCGCTCGACGATGCGGCCCTCGCGCAGCACGACGATGGCATCCGCGTGGCACACCGTCGACACCCGGTGCGAAATAAGCACCGTCGTCCGGCTCGACGCGACCTCCTTCAACCGCTGCAAAATACTCTCCTCCGTATGCGTATCGACGCTCGAAAGAGCGTCGTCAAGAATCAGGATCGCCGGGTCCCGCAACACGGCCCGCGCAATCGCAAGCCGCTGCTTCTGACCGCCCGAAAGGTTCACGCCCCGCTCCCCCAGCAGCGTATCGTATCCGTCCGGCAACTGCCGCACCGTCTCGGCGAACTGCGCCACCTCGCTCGCGGCGTCCAATTGCGCCTCCGTGGCGTCCGGCCGCCCGAGGCTGAGGTTCACGCGAATCGTCTCCGAAAACAAAAACGTATCCTGCGGCACGTAGCCCATCGCGGCCCGCAATTGAGCAAGCGGATACTCGCGCGTATCGATGCCATCAACCAGCACCCCGCCCCCGGTGGGATCGTACTCGCGCGTGAGCAGCGACACGATGCTCGACTTCCCCGAACCCGTCGCGCCGACGATGGCTAAGGTCTCCCCCGCTTTCGCCTCGAACGATATATCCTCCAGAACCCGCTCGCCCCCGTACGAAAACGACACGCCGTCAAAGCGGATCGCGCCGCGCACGGCCGCTACGTCGTGCCGTGTCCTCTCGCCATCGACAATCGACGGTTCCGCGGTCATGATCTCCAGGATGCGGTTCATCCCCACCGCGCCGCGCTGATACAGCGTCAGCACCCATCCGAACGACGCCAGCGGCCACATCAGCATCGAAATCGACACCACAAACCCCGTGAACCGGCCCAGGCTCAATTCCTTCGCAATGACCATCTGCCCGCCTTGCCAAAGGATGAACAGGATCGTGAGACCCACCACGAGACCGATCAGCGGAAACGCCAGCGCCTGCACCACCGCCAGCCGCATGTTCGCGCGCATGTACTGCGTCGATTCCTCGCGGAACGCGCTCAGCTCACGCTCCTCGATGCCGTACGCCTTGACGACACGCGCGCCCGCAAGGTCCTCCTGCACCCGCGAATTCACCGCCGAAAACTGCTCCTGCACCACCTTCGACTGACGGTGCACGTACATCACGAAGAAATACACGAGTATCGAGATCAGCGGGAGCGGCGCCATCGCATAGAGGCTCAGCTTCGGGCTGAACCACACCATCACGCCGATCGTGTACGGCACCCCCACCAGGTCCACCGTGCCCATGATCCCGGGCCCGATGAACATGCGCACGTAATTCAGGTCGTTCGTCGCCCGCGCCATGATGTCGCCCGTCTTCACGCGATGAAAGAAATCCTGCGACAACCTCTGAACATGGCGGAAATAGTCGTTGCGAATGTCGTACTCGAACTTGCGCGAGGCCCCAATCATGAGCATGCGCTGGAAATAGCGCGCGATCCCGGTAACGGCCGAAACGCCCACCAGCGCGCCGAAATACACGAAGAGAAGATTGCGCGTCATCTGGCCGCCTTGAAACAGGTCCACGACCCAACTTATCACGATGGGCGTGGCCAGGCCGATCAGCGAGAAAACAAGCGCAATCGCCATCCCGATCGCATAGTCGGACCAGTACGGCCGGTTGTACCGCAGCAGGGTTATGAAGGGCCGGCCGGGCGCCACCTTAGGATTCATCAAAAACTCCGTTTACCAGGAACCCAATCCGGATCCGCCGTTCATTCTTCTTCGTGCTCGTGCTCGTAATCGTGCGCGTAATCGATCTTCATTCGTACTCGTAATCGTACTCGTAATCGTAATCGTCATTTGTTCTTCCCCCGCCCCCAACGCTACGAGGGCTGTTCTCGTAACTCCCCTTTCCAAGGGGAGTTCTTGATTGGACGAAGACCTGCAAATACCGAGTACAAGTACGAACAAGAATCGATTACGAGCACGATCACAAATAAGAATGAACTGCCGATCCAATTCCGCTTCCTGCTCTAGACTCGCTCAGACTCCGGAGCGCAATCACGCTTCCTGCGACGCGCTCGCGGTATTGATGCTCTTCACGAGCTCCACCAGATCCTCGGGCTTGAACGGCTTCATGAGATGCCCGTCGGCACCCGCCTCGCGGGTACGCGCCGAGCGCGTATCGAGGGGCTTGGCGGTCACCATGTACACCTTGATCCCCTGCAGCGCCGGGTCCGTCTTGATCCGCCGGCACGCTTCCCAGCCGTCGATCCCCGGCATGGCGATGTCCAGCAGCACAAGCGAATACTCGCGCGAAGCGACCTTCTCCAGCGCCTCCGTGCCCGACGTGCAGCTATCCACCTGCAAGCCTTCCGCCTCCAGCACGCGTGCAATGAACGTCAGCACTTCCGGATCGTCGTCGACGCACAAAATCCGCCGGCCCAGCGGTTCAACCGCCGCGCTCGAGGGGTTCAACGCATACCGGATTCCGCTCAGCAGCGAACTCTTCCGGAACTGGCGCTTGATGCGCGAAGCCACCAGCGCACGGTACTCCAGGTACGCATCGCTCTCGTTCGACAACAGGATCAAAGGCACGGGGCCGGTCGTCGGATCGGCCAGCAGCGCATCCAATACCGACTTCCCGTTGGCGCTGCCGTTCAGTTCCATGTCGATAAGAATGCAGTCGGGACTGTGCTTCTGCGCAAGCGCCACCGCGTTCGCCGCGCTCACCGCCTGAATCAGCACCATGCCCTCCGGCACGAGGCAGTTGCGCACCTCGGCACTGAGCGCACGGTCCTGGGTCACCAGCTCGACCAGCAACTGCGTCGTCGGCGGCAGCAGCGATTCCGCGGCGGACTGCTTGTCTTCCGGCTTGCGCGCCACGCTCAACGGCAGCGTGAAACGGAACCGGCTTCCCTGGCCCTCTTCGCTCGAAACCGTGATGCGGCTTCCGTGCAGCCGCGCAATGTCCTGCGCGATCGACAGGCCGATGCCCGTGCCGCCGTACTTGCGCGTCGACGAGCTGTCGTACTGGTAGAACCGGGTAAAAATGCGGTCCAGCGCCTCCGCCGGTATCCCGATGCCGGTGTCCGTCACGATAGCCTCGACCGTGTCCTCCGACGGCCGGATCTCGACCGTCACGGAACCATTATCCGGGTTGAACTTCACCGCGTTCGACAGCAGGTTCGTGAAAATCTGCCCCATCTTGCCCTTGTCGCCTTCCACCAGCACCAACGCATCGGGCGCAACCAGCGTCACCGTGATGTTGCGCTCGTCCGCCACCGGCTTGATGAGCTGCACGCTGCCGTAGGCGCAGTCGACCAGGTCAAACGTATCGAACACCAACTGCTCCGCGCCGCGGTGCAGCCGCGAAAAATCGAGCAGGTTCTCGATAAGCGTCACCAGCTTCTCGATGTTGCGGATGCTGATGCCAAGATAGTCCTTCTGCGTGTCGTTGATAGGGCCGACCTTGCCGTTGAAAATCATGTCGGTGTAGCCCATCACCGAAACCAGCGGCGTCCGCAACTCGTGCGAAACGTTCGACAGCAGGTTCGTCTTCATCTCATCGAGCGTCTTGAGCTCTTCATTCGCAAGGTGCAGTTCCTCGCGAGCCCGCGTGACCTCCTGCAACGACTGCTGCAAGTTCTCCAGCAGCTTCGCGTTGCGGATCGCCACGGCCACGTGCGGCGCCATCTGCTCCAACACCTCGACATCGCGCTCGCCAAACGCCAGCCGCCGGCGCGCCCCGAGGTTCAGCGTCCCGATGATGCGCCCGCTTGCGTACAAGGGCACGCACAGGCAACTCCGGGTACCCTCGGCAAACTCATCCGCGCAGGGCAGATCCTCCGTCGTCAAGTCGCTCACCAGAAGACAACGCCGCTCTTTGGCGACCCACCCCGCACACGAATCCGGACCTTCCAACCGCGGCGTGCGATCGGCGTCCGCCTGTTCCGGCCACAACTGGCGCGTCCGGAACGTGGCGCCCTCCTCGCCCAGCAACGCCAGCGCCGCATAATCAAAGTCGACCAGCTTCTTCACCTCGACCACGAGGCTTTCGTACAGGCGCCCCGCCTCCAGGCTCGAATTGATCACGTTCGCAATCTGGTTAATCGCTCCGATGCGCTCCGAACGTTCCCGCGCTTCCTGCTCCAGGCGCACGTTCTTCGTCACGTCGCGGAACGTGCCCTCGATGCCGTCCGCATCGCCGAAATCGTCCCGCGCCACATTCCCCGACAGTTCCACGCAAATGGCACGCCCGTCGCGGCGCTTCATCCAGATCCGCGAGCGCTCGACGAACCCCTTCTGCTCCAACTCGTCGGTGAACCGGACGAAATCCGCCTCCGACAGGAAAAACTTGCGCAGGTCCTCGCCCAGCACTTCCTCGTATTGCGTATACCCCAGAATCTCCACCCCCGCCGGATTCACAAAACCGATCGCGCCCAGCCGATCTGTCTGGTAAATTCCGTCGCGCATCGACGTCACAAGACTGCGGTACCGCTCTTCAGACTCCTCCAGCCGGCGAATGTTCCGCTTCAGCGCAAGGGCCATCTTGTTGAAAGACGTCGCCAGTTCCTCGATTTCATCCCCGGTGCCAATCTTCAGTTTCAGCTCGAGGTCGCCCTGGCCGATGATCTGCGCCCCTTCGTTCAGCAGCATCACCGGACGCACAATGTTGTTGTGCACGTTGCGATACGCCTGAAAACACAACACCGCCAGCACCGCCAGAAACACGAGGCCCCATAAAATGGCCTTGACGTGAAGCAAGCCGAAAACGGTGTTCTGCGGCCGGTACGCCACAATGAAGCTACCCGTGTCCTGGATCGGCTGATACGCCAGAAACACGTCCACCGGCGCATCCGCGGCCGAGGTATAGCCATCCACCTCCAGTTGGCGTGCGCCCCTGGCCGCCGGATCCTTCAAAGCCAGTCGGCGCGACACCCCCGACAAGACCTTCGCAACGCCCGAATCCAGCGGGACGGTCCGGATCTTCTGCTTCTTTGTGGTCGATTCCGGATCCACATACGCCACCCACAGCCCGCTCGGCCCCTGAAAAACCACCTGGAAAACATCGTCGGTGGGCTGGTCCGTCTCCTCCTCTTCGGCCGGTTCTTCCCTGAAAGAAGAAGGCCCAAACAGCAGCTTCACCAACTCGTCCGTGTTAAACGTAACAACCAGATACCCCTGGGGCGGCGTCTCACGGGCCGGCTTCACCGCGGTCGCCACCACGGCCTCGTAACGGCCCGTGCCCTCGTTATAATTAACGCTGACGAATGACGGTTCGTCCTGCTTCTCAAGGCCTTTCACAACTTCCGGAAAAACAATCGAGTCCTCGGGCCGCGTCGACGCCAGCTTATTCCCCTCTGTATCGTACACGGACACCGCAATGATGGCCTTGCCAAGACTCACCCGTTCCGTGGACTCATCGTCGGGCGAATTGGCGAAGTACGACTCGAAGAAAGACTGAAGCTGCGGATCGGGAATGGGTTGGGCCGTCGTCTTCCGACCGGCCAGGAAGGTATTCAGTTGCGGATTCTTGGCCATGCGCTCGAGTCCCTTCCATTGGGAATCGAGCGCCAGGC